>JABFRG010001045.1 GCA_013141295.1 Polyangiaceae bacterium | reverse complement strand
CTAGTGTGAAGGTCGCGGTAACCGGTGCATCGGGGTTCGTGGGCGGCGCCATCTGTCGCGCCTTGCGCGATGCGGGCGACGAGGTGGTGCCGCTGGTGCGCCGGCCGGCGTCGCAGCTGCCGGGCGCGCGCATCGTGGCGCGCTTCGACCGCGAGAGCTTGGCCCCGGCGCTCACCGGTTGCGACGCGGTAATTCATGCCGCGGCAGTGGTTCACCGGCGCAGCGCCAAGCTCGAGGAGTATGTCGCCTTCAACGTGGGCGGCACCGAGGCCTTGTGCGAGGCGTCCCGTGACGCGGGCGTTCGCCGCCTGGTGCTCCTGAGCTCCGTGAAGGTCTACGGCGAGGGGCCCTTCGATCGCGAAGGCCGCGTCACCGAAGAGACGGAGACCGCCGGCGAGCAAGGGTACGCCGGCACCAAGTTGACGGCGGAACGGGTGGTCACCGCGCACGAGGCGGACTTCGCCGACGGCACCTGCATCTTTCGCCTGGTCCCGGTGTACGGCGTCGGCGACAAGGGCAACGTTCGCTCCATGATCGTCAACGCCGCACGGCGCACGCTGGCGGTACCCGGCCCCGGTCTCACGCAGAAGAGCATCGTCCACGTGCAGATGGTGGCCAAGGCCTGCGCGCGAGCGGTGCACGCGTCGCACCGCGGTGTGTTCATCCTCGCCGACCCCCACGCGCCCACCATGCGCGAGCTCGCCGACAGCATCGCATCGTCGCTCGGAAAGCGGCCTGCGCCGTCGTTGCCCATCGCGCCCTTCCTGCTCGCGGCCCGCGTCGTCGACAAGGGCCTCCAACTTCTGCGGCGCCCGCCTCAGGACGTGCAGGGGCTGGTGAAGAAGAGCCAGTTCCGCACGGTGTTCGACCCTTCGAAGTACGAGCGCACCTTCGGCGACACGCTCCACGTCGACCTCGACGCCTCGATCCGCGAAGAAGTGGCGTGGCTCCGTCACGTCGGCACGATTCGCTGAGCCTCAAGCGCGGCGCCGGCCAGCCGTTCCCCTCTTCGAGGGGATCCGCATGTACATTTTCATTCTCGCACAGGCAATCACGGTGGCCAGCGCCGCCGAGCCCACCGCACCCAACGCCGACGGTTTCGGAGTGCTCGCACCGCCCACCGCCGACGCGCCGAAGCCGGCGCCTTCGTCGCGCGAGGGCGCGCCGCAGGAGCAAGCGGTCACCGCGTTTCAGGTTCGCGGCACCGCGCCCGGCAATCAGGTTCGCCTCGATACCACCGTGGCGCCGTTCTACAATCCGAAGACCACCGCGGGCTCCGTCGAGACGGTGAGCATGCTCTCGGCCTCGCTGCGCCTGGCGCGCCCGTTCGCGATTCAAGCCCGCTTCGGCGTCGTGCACGTGGACCCGATCAGCTCCGGCACGGCGGCCTCCGGCATCACCAACGCCACCATCGGCGGTCAGTTCGGCACCCGCTTCGCGCGCTACTTCCGCGCCGCCGCGTCCTTCGGCGTCGGCTTGCCGGTGGGGTCCGGCGCGGGCAATAGCCCGAACCCCGACGTGGCCGCGGCCATGAAGTCGGCTTCGCTCGCTCGCGCGTGCATGGACAACACGATGTTCAGCCAGAACGACATGGGCTTTCCGGTGGGCGCCGACCTGGCGTTCGTGAAGGGGCGGTTCACCGCGCAGATGGAGCTGAACCTCATTCCGTCGGTGCGCGTGCAGGGCTCGGCCAAGACCCCCGACGCCAGCAAGCTCAACTTCACCGGCGCGCTCTTCGCCGGGTGGTTCGTGGTGCCGGAGCGCCTCTCGGTGGGCGCCGAGCTGAAGAACCAAGCGTTCGTCTCCACGCCGGTGGCGGTACAGAAGGACGCTTCGCAGCGCGACAACCTGAGCGCCTCGGGCGGCGTCCGTGTGTACCTGCCGGTCACCCCGACCGTCCAGATGCGCCCTGGCATCTCGTATGGTGCCGGGCTCTACGGTCCCATCGCCGACGCGCACTATCAGATGGTGCAGGTCGACCTGCCGGTGACGTTCTGAGGCCGAAGATGAAGCTCCACTTCCGCTTCGGGCTCCTGGTGCTGGCTCTCGTGCTGGCGGTAGGTGCCATCTGCTTCGCGGGCAACCGCGCGGTCACCGGCATGGGCGCGTCGGTGCACCGCGTGGTGCACACCGACATGACGCGCGTGCTGCTCGTGACCAGCGTGCGCAGGCTCTTTCGATCCATGACCGTGCTCGAGCGCGACTACCTCCTGGAGAAGAACGCGGACAAGCGCCGCCCCATCGCCGTGCAAATGAAGAAGACGCGCGCCGAGCTCGAGCAAGCGCTGGGCGCCTACGACGCCATCGCTCCCGCCGAGGACCGCCCCTCGTGGACCGCGCTCCGCGCTGCGGCGAACCGGTGGGAAGCGCTGGACGATCGCGTCACCGCGATGGCGGACTCCGGCGACGCCGCGCAGGCGCTCGGGCTCGCCCAGGAGCACGCGAAGGACCCGGTCTCCTGGGAGGTCGTCATCGCCGATCTGGTGAAAGCCAACGAAGCGCGGCTCAACGCGCAGGTGGTGGCGACCGACTCCATCGACCGCAGCTCGCGGCGGCTCCTCTACGGCGTCTCCGGCCTCGCGGCGCTCCTGGCGCTCACGTTGGGCACCATCGTGTTCCGGGGGATTCGCCGGAACATGACCGACGTCATGAACCTGGCCCAGAACCTGGAGCGCCTGGTGGCCCAGCGGACCAAGGCGCTCGAGCACCGCGAGCGGGCCATGCAGCTGGTGCTCGACAGTACCGGCGAGGGGCTCCTCTCGGTGGACCTGCAGGGGCGTGTTCAACCGGAGCGCTCCAAGGCCGTGAGCGCCTGGTTCGGCGAGCCCGCGCCCGAAGCCAGCGAGCAGCTGGCGCAGCTGCTCTTTCCGGATGACGAGAGGCAGCGGCTCCACTGCGAGAACGCGTTCGCGCAGCTGGCCGAAGACTTCTTGCCCTTCGACATCAACGCCGACCAGATGCCGCGGCGCACCGTGCGCGGCGATCGGCACCTCGCGCTGTCGTACCGGCAGGTGTTCGAGGAGGGGGTCTTCTCGAAGATCCTGGTCATCGTCAGCGACGTCACCGAGCGCATCGCCTCCGAGCGCGCCGAGCGCGAAGCCAAGGAGCAGCAGGCGGTCATCACCTGCCTCATTCGCGACCGCGCCGGCTTCTTGCGCTTCATCGACGACTCGGAAGAGCTCCTCGCCACCATCTCCACCGAGAAGTCGCGCACCGAGCTCCAGCGGCACCTGCACACCCTCAAGGGCAACACGTCGATCTACGCGTTCCGGTCGGTGGCCGAGCGCTGCCATCATCTGGAGGAAGTGCTCACCGAACGCGAGGGCGTGCTCACCGCCGACGAGCGCGCCGAGCTCACCGCCATCTGGCGCGCGCGCCTGGAGAGCATCGAGGAGTTCATTCGCACCGGCCCGGCGGACGTGGTCGAAGTGGAAGAGGTGGAGATTCGCACGCTCACCACGCACCTGCGGGAGCGGCGCGACTACGGCGAGCTCCTGAGCATCGTCGAGGGCTGGCGCTGGGATCGCATGTCGGAGCACCTGGTTCGCCTGCGCGCGCAGGTCGAGCGACTCTCGGCCCAGATGTGCAAGCCGGTTCAGGTGAACGTGGTGCACAACGGCGTGCGCATTCCGCCCGACTTCCTCAAGGAGTTCTGGCCGACCCTGGTGCACGTCGTGCGCAACGCAGTGGACCACGGCATCGAGGAGCCGGAAGCACGAGAAGCGGCCGGCAAGGAAGGCGAGGGGCGCGTGACCCTCGAAGCCCGCGAAGAAGGCGGCCAGCTGGTGGTGGAGATCGGCGACGACGGCGCGGGCCTCGACACCGAGGCGCTACTCTCGAAGGCGCGCGCAGCGGGGATTGCACTCGGCGACGACCCGGTGGTGGAAGCGCTCTTCGCCGACGGCGTGAGCACGCGCGACGAGGTCTCGGAGATCTCCGGACGCGGGGTGGGCATGGGAGCCGTGCGCGCGGCGTGCGTCGCGGCCGGCGGACGCGTCGCGGTGCGGTCGGAGAGCGGACGAGGGACCACCTTCGTGTTCCGGTTTCCGCTCCCGGCGTGGATTGGTGGGCGCAGCGTTCGGCCCGGCTCGCTGCCGGCCGCGGCCGCGCGACCACGCACCAAGGCGCCACGCGCGAGCTGACCCTGTAAGGAACGGGCTCACACCCGTCCGATGACGAGAACGCCGGTGCTTCCGTGGCCTTCACGGTGAGCGCCGGCGTCGCCGATTTCGTGGCCGTCGCGCCTGCGTTCATCTGTTACCCAGTTGTCACTTAACGCGACGCAGCGCGCGCTAAGAGGACCGCGAGCACCGGCTCTCGTGGCCGTTTGGGCTCGCAGGTCACGATGCGCGCACTGCGCGCGGAAGGAGCCTTCAATGGCGAAGACGATCATCACGGAGCCCTCGCGCACGCTGATGGAGTATCGTCTGCTACCGGCGCTCACCACGCCGGAGAGCATGCACGGTAGCATCTCCCTCGCCACGGCCATCGCCGGCGACCGCAAGGGAGGGCACCTTCGCCTGAACGTGCCGGTGCTTTCGGCGGCCATGCAGTCGGTCTCCGGAACGCGCATGGCCATCGAGCTCGCGCGGCTGGGCGGCGCCGCGGTCATCTTCGCTTCGCAGACGGTGGCCGATCAGGCCACCATGGTGCGCGCGGTGAAGAGCTACCGCGCCGGCTTCGTCCACCCGCGGACCATCAGCCCCGACCTACCCATCGCCGAGGTGGTGAAGCTCACCGACACGCTCGGCTACTCCACCTTCCCGGTGGTCGACGAGAGCCGCAAGCTCCTCGGGCTGCTCACCCGCAACGACTTCGATCCGGTGCGCCACGCCGGAAAGCGCGCCGACGAGCGCATGGTGCCCCGGGCCAAGCTCACGGTCGGCGTATCCATTCGCGATCTCGCCAAGGCCTACGAGCTCCTCACCGAGTCGCACCAGCCGGTGCTCCCCATCGTCGACGAGCAAGACGGCCTCGTGTCCATGGTGTTCCGCAAGGACATCCGCGACCACCTCGACAACCCCGACCAGCTCCTCGACGCCAAGAACCGCTTCGTGGTCTTCGCGGCCATCAACACCCACGACTACCAGGAGCGGGCGACGGCGCTGGTGGAGGCGGAGGTGGACGCGCTGGTTGTGGACTCCTCCGACGGCCACAGCACCTTCCAGGGCGACGCGCTGGTGTGGCTGAAGGAGCGCTTCCCGCAGGTTCCGGTCATCGCCGGCAACGTCATCACCGGCGACGGATTCCGCTTCCTGGCGCAGCGCGGCGCCGACGCGGTGAAGGTCGGCATGGGCGGCGGCAGCATCTGCATCACGCAGGAGCAAAAGGGCACCGGACGTGGCCTCGCCACCGCGGTGCTCGACGTGGTGCGCGCCCGCGACGCCTACTTCAAGGAGACGGGAACTTACATTCCGGTGATCGCCGACGGCGGCATCGAGACCGCCCGCGACATCACCATCGCCCTCGCCATGGGCGCCGACGCCTGCATGATGGGGCGGTACTTCGCGCGCATGGAAGAGTCGCCCACCGAGAAGGTGGTGGTGAACAACCGCGTCATGAAGCCCTACTGGGGGGAAGGCTCGAGCCGCGCCCGCACCTGGCGCGAGCAGCGCTACAGCCAGTCGAAGTTCGTCGAAGGCGTCGAGGGCCTGGTGGAGTACGCCGGTAAGCTGAAGGACAACCTCGACGAGACCTTCGCGAAGATCCGCGCTTCCATGTCTTCTTGCGGCGCGCCCACCGTGCGCGCCTTCCAGGAGACCGCGGTCCTCGAGCTGGTTTCTGCGCTCTCGATTCGCGAGGGCCAGGTTCACGACATCTACATGCCGCCGGCCGACGGGTCGTACACCGACCGCGGCTGGGGAGGCTGACATGAGCGCATCCATCGTCATCGGCGCGCAGTGGGGAGACGAAGGCAAGGGCAAGGTCGTCGACGTGCTCTCCGAGAAGGCGGAGCTCGTGGTCCGCTTCGGCGGCGGTGCCAACGCCGGCCACACCATCGTCATCGGCGGCAAGAAGTTCGTGCTGCACCTGATTCCCTCGGGAATCTTGCAGAGTGCATGTATCAACGTGCTGGGTGGCGGCTGCGTGGTCGACGCCGAGTCGCTGCTGGAAGAGATGGCCGGCCTGGTGAGCGCCGGCATTCGCGTCTCGCCGGAGCGCCTGCTCCTCGCCGAGAACGCCCACGTGGTGACGCCCTACCACCGGATGATCGACAAGCTCACCGGCGCCAAGATCGGCACCACCGGTCGCGGCATCGGCCCGGCCTACGCCGACAAGGCGCTGCGGGTCGGGGTTCGCCTGGCCGACTTGCGTGACGACACCGCCGCGCCCAAGGTGCAAGCGCAGCTGGAGCACCACGGCGCCCTCGCCAAGGCGCTCTTCGGCTTCGAGGACGTGCCCAAGGTGGACGACGTGATGGACCGCCTACGCGACGCCGGCAAGCGCCTCCGCGATTATATCGTCGACCCGGTGCCCACGCTGGTGTCGGCGCAGAAGCGCGGCGCCAACGTGCTGTACGAAGGCGCCCAGGGCGTCCTCCTCGACGTCGACCAGGGTACGTATCCGTTCGTCACCTCGTCGAATACCACGGTGGCCGGCGCCACCAGCGGCCTCGGCGTGTACACGCCGTTCGAGCGGCGCATCGCGGTGCTCAAGGCCTACACCACCCGCGTGGGCAACGGGCCGTTCCCCACCGAGCTCGACAACGACGTGGGCGAGCGCTTGCGGCAGAAGGGCCAGGAGTTCGGCGCCACCACCGGTCGGCCGCGTCGCTGCGGCTGGCTCGACATGCCGGCGCTCCGTCGCGCTTTCCAGATGAACGCCTTCACGCACATCGCGCTCACCAAGCTCGACGTGCTGGCGGGCTTCGGTCCCATTCAGGTGGCCACCGGAACCAAGGAAGGCGGCTCGCCGGAGTACACCGAGTTCGAGGGCTTCGACGCCGACCTCACCAAGGCGGAGACGTTCGACGCGCTCCCGGCTGCGTGCCAGACCTACCTGCGGTTCATCGAGACCGAGCTCTCGGCGAAGCTGCTCATCGTCTCCACCGGGCCCGGGCGCGACGACGCGCTCGCCATGGAGGCTCCGTGGTGAAGGAGCTCGACACCCAGGACCAGTGCTCCGACATCGCCTACGGCTGGGCGCAGAAGTCCTTCGCCACCCGCGACGGCAAGGAAGGGCACCCGATCCGGTCCTCGGTGGCGCAGTTCTCGTCGTGGCTCGACGTGCGCGGAATGCCGGTGGCGATGACCTCCGACGGCATCGGCACCAAGATCGAAGTGGCCGAGCGGGTGGGCCGCTACGACACCCTGGGCTTCGATCTCTGCGCCATGGTGGTGGACGATCTGGCGGCCAACGGCGTCGAGCCCATCGCCCTCCAGAACACCCTGGACGTGGACGTCCTCGACCCGGCCATCGTGGACGAACTGATGCGCGGCCTGTACGCCGCGGCCCAGGAAGCCAAGGTCGCGGTGGTGGGCGGCGAGATCGCCGAGCTCGGGAGCCGCGTGGGCGGCTACGGCCCGAAGATGCACTTCAACTGGTGCAGCACCGCCCTGGGCATGCTCCGCGCCGGCTGGGCGCCCATCGACGGCACCGCGATGAAAGAGGGCGACGCGGTCATTGCCCTGGAGAGCACCTCGTTTCGCTCCAACGGCTTCTCGGCGCTCCGCCGCACCCTCGCCAAGACCTTCGGCGACGCCTACCACACCGAGCCGTTCGCCGGCCGCACCTGGGGTGACTGGCTCCTCGAGCCCTGCCGCCTCTACGCCCCCATCGTCACCGCTCTGCGCGCCGAGGGGCTTCATCCGAGCGGTCTCGCCCACATCACCGGCGGCGGCATGCCCAGCAAGTTCGGTCGCACCCTGAAGGCCGGCGGCCTGGGCGTGCACCTCGACGACCTGTTCGACCCCACCCCGGCCATGCTGGAGGTGCAGCGGCTGGGCGACATCGCCGACGCCGACGCCTACCGCCACTGGAACATGGGCAACGGCTTCATGCTGGTGGTGCCCCAGGCGAGGGCCGAGGAGACTGCTGCATTCTGCACCGAGCGCGGGTACCGCGCGCGCATAGCCGGTCGCACCATTCGCGATCGCGTGGTCCACATCGAGCGCGGCAAGACGCGCCTCGATTATCCGATGCCTGCCCCTTGATGCGAGCCTGAGAGAGACCCATGAAGCGAGCCCCCACCTACGTGCAAGTTCGGTTGAAAGAGGGGGCCCGCGACGTGCGCGGCGAGCGGGTGGCCAAGGCCGCCCAGGGGCTCGGTATCGACACCGGAACGGTCTCGGTGTCGCGCATCTACGTGGTGGACGTGCAGCTCTCCGAGGCGGCGCTTTCGGCGCTTCCGGAGGTCGCGCAGGCCACCCTGGCAGACGACGTACTGGAAGAGACCCGGGTCGACGCCATCTCCGGAGGACGCACCGCCTTTGCGCTGGTGTCGCGCCTCCCCGGCGTCACCGACGACGAAGGCATGACCGCGCATCGGGTGCTGGCCGCGGCGCTCTCGGCGCGGGGCCTCGATGCCGGCTTCGGCAAGGAGCAGCGGGTATTCGCCCAGTGGCTCTACGCCTTCGAGCGCGAGGTGTGCGCGGAAGACCTCACGCGCCTGGGCAAAGAAGTGCTGGGCAACCCGGTGGTCGATCACATCGTCATCGGCCTCGGTGCCCCGAAGACCTTCGAGGCGCCGAGCGTCACGCTGCCGGGCCACCCGGAGCTCCGCACCGTGAGCTTGCGCGGTACCGACGCCGAGCTGGAGACGCTCTCCCGGGAGCGCGGCCTGCACCTCTCGCTCCCCGAGCTCCACGCCATTCGCCGGCATTTTGCCGAGGAAGTGAAGCGCGAGCCCACCGAGTGCGAGCTCGAGGTCTTCGCCCAGACCTGGTCGGAGCACTGCAAGCACAAGGAGTTCAACGCCAAGATCACCATGACCTTGGGCGATCGAACGTACGAAGTGGACTCCCTGTTCAAGAGCTTCATCCGCAAGGCCACCGAGGACATTCGCGGCCGTTGGGCCGCCCGCGGCGAAGATTGGATGCTCACGGTGTTCTCCGACAACGCCGGGGTGGTGGCGCTCGACGACGACAAGCTCTTCGTCCTCAAGGTGGAGACCCACAACTCGCCCTCGGCGCTCGACCCGGTGGGCGGCGCCATGACCGGCGTCCTCGGCACCAACCGCGACGCCTTCGGGACCGGGAAGGGCGGGGGGCGCCTGTTCTTCAACACCAACGTCCTGTGCTTCGGCCCCAAGGACTACAAGAAACCGCTGCTCCCGGGGCAGATGCATCCTGCACGCATTGCCGAGGGCGTGGTGGAGGGCATCGAGCACGCCGGCAACAAGTGTGGCGTCCCCACCGTGAACGGCGCCATCGTGTTCGACGATCGCTTCGCGGGAAAGCCGCTGGTGTACTGCGGCACCGGATCCATCATGCCGCGGCACTATCCGAACGGCCCTTCCTGGGAAAAGGACATCCGCCCCGGCTACCGCATCGTGACGGTGGGTGGACGGGTGGGGCAGGACGGCATCCACGGCGCGACGTTCTCGTCGACGGAGCTCGACGAGAAGGTCACCCGCGGCGTGGTGCAGATCGGCAGCCCCATCACCCAGAAGTTCGTGGCGGACTTCATGGAAGAGGCCTGCGCCCTCGGCCTGGTGGCCGGCAGCACCGACAACGGCGCCGGCGGGCTCTCTTCCAGCATCGGCGAGCTCGCCACCTTCTCGAACGGCGCGCAGGTTGAGCTCTCGCATGTGCCGCTCAAGTACGGCGGCCTCGAGCCGTGGGAGATCTTCCTCTCCGAGTCGCAGGAGCGCATGACCTTGGCGGTGCTACCGGAGAAGCTCCCGGAGCTCCTCGCGCTGGCGACCCTGCGCGAGGTGGAGGCCACCGACATCGGCGCGTTCACCGGCGACGGCGTCCTCGACGTACGCTTCAAGGGCGCGCAGGTGGCGCGTCTCGATCTTGCGTTCCTCCACGACGGGGTTCCTCGCAAGCACCTGATCGCCGAGTGGTCGCCGCCGAAGGTCGCGGAGCCCGACGTGGTGCTCGGCGATCTCGGCGACGAGCTGCTGGCGCTTCTCGGGTCGTCCAACATCGCGAGCCGCGAGCGCGTGATCCGCCGCTTCGATCACGAGGTGAAGGGCAAGAGCATCGTCAAATCGCTCATGGGCGAGCGCGGCATCGGACCCCAGGACGCTGCGGTCCTCCGGGCTTCCTTCGACGGCTTCCTCGGCGTTGGCGTCGCCTCCGGCATCTGCCCCAAGTTCGGCGATCTCGATCCGTACGAGATGGCCGCCGGCGCCTTCGACGAGGCGGTGCGCTCGCTGGTGTCGGTCGGGGCGCGGCTCCCACTACCCGGTGAGGCGCCGTCGTGGAGCGCTTGCGACAACTTCTGCGTGCCCGACAGCGTGTTCCACCCGGAGACCAACCCCGACGGCAAGACCAAGCTGGGGCAGCTGGTGCGCATGTGCGAAGCGCTCTACGACATGTCGACTTTCTTCGACGTGCCGATGACGTCGGGCAAGGACTCCATGAAGAACGATCTGCGCTCCGGCGGGGTGAAGATCTCGGTGCCGCCCACTGTGCTCTTCACCATGGTCGCCAAGATGCCCGACGTGCGGGTGGCGGTGACCAGCGAGCTCAAGGCCCCCGGTGACGTCGTCTACCTGGTGGGCAAGACCTACGACGAGCTGGGCGGCTCCGAGCTGTTGCGCCTGCACGGCGCGCTCGGGACGCAAGTTCCCCGGGTCCGCAAGGAAGACGCCAAACGTGTGTTTCATGCAATGATGGCGGCGCATGCGGAGGGGCTCGTCGCCTCGTCGCACGACTGCTCCGACGGCGGCCTGGGCGTGGCGCTTGCCGAGTGCGCCATCGGCAGCGGCCTGGGGGCGACGGTGGCCTTGCCGGCTGGGCTCCCGCCCGCCTCGGCGCTGTTCTCCGAGTCGCACTCGCGCTTCGTGGTGACGGTGCGCCCGGAGCACGCTGCCGCGTTCGAGGAGGTGCTCCGGGACGACGCCGTGCGGCTGGGGCTGGTGACCGACGACGGCCGACTCTCGGTGCGCCAGGATGAGGCGCTGCTCTTCGACGTCGGGGTCGACGCGCTGACGGCGGCCTTCACGCAGGGAGGTGTGTGATGGCGTCGAGGGTCATGGTGCTGCGCGGCTACGGGTTCAACTGCGAGGAAGAGACGGCGGCCGCCTACCGCGCCGCCGGCGCCGAACCGGTGATCGTGTTCGCCAGCGACTGGTTCGCCGGCAAGGCGACGCTCCGCGAGTTCGACATGCTGCACGTGCCGGGCGGCTTCTCCTTCGGCGACGATCTCGGCTCCGGCCAGGTGTTCGCCAATCGCCTCAAGCAGGGCAAGTTCCCCAGCGGCGAGCGAGTATGGACCGAGGTCGAGCGTTTCCTGGCCGATGCCGGGACCATCGTCGGCGTGTGCAACGGCTTCCAGGTGCTGGTGCGCGCGGGGCTCTTGCCGAACCTGGGCGGAAGCTTCGCCCAGGAAGCGAGCCTCGCCGCGAACCTCTCGGGTCACTTCGAGGATCGCTGGGTGCGCTGCGCGCCGAGCGGCCTGGGCCAGGAGCGGTTCGGTACCGCGCCTTTCGATCTCCCGGTGCGCCACGGCGAAGGGCGCCTGGTGTTCGGGAGCCCGGCGATTCGCGCCGAAGTGCACGCACGCGGGCCCCTCGGCCTGCGCTACGTCGACGCC
>JABFRG010000924.1 GCA_013141295.1 Polyangiaceae bacterium | reverse complement strand
CCCTTGGAAATTCCACCCGCGACCGGGACCGACCATGGGCGCGCCCGGGGTGCGCCCGCGTCGCTTCACGCTCGCTCAAGCCGGCGTCGGTGTTGCCGTTCGACCCACCGAGGGAGACGCGACGCATGTTCTGGCGCAAGAAACCCGAGACCCAGGGACCGTCGGTCGCGTCGGTTCGCCCAGCCGATGCCGGCACCGGCGCCGAGCTCGAGCGCGCGCTCGAGACCACCGCGGAGCTCTTGCGCACGCTGGGTCGCCACGCCTTCGATCTGCCGCAGCGGCCCGCGGCCCGGGTCGGTCAGGACTTCGAGCAATGGGCGTCGCACCTCCTGGTGCTGAGCCCGCCGCCGGCGCCCGCCTGGGAAAAGAGCGGCGACGAGCAACCGAGCGAAGGCCCGCGGCGGCGCGAGTGGCGGAAGCTCGTGCGCTTTCTGGGCGCGCATCGGCAAGAAGAAGAGCGCCACGTGGTGCAGAGCACCTCCGACCTTCGCGACACGGTCCTCACGTTCGTGAAGTGCATCGGGCGCGCCTCGCTGGAAGATGGCAAGAACGCGCGCACGCTGCGCTCTCGGGTGGAGCAGCTCAAGGCGGCGGTGGAGCACAACTCGCTGGAAGAGCTCAAGAGCAGCGCGCTCGAAGTGGCCCAGGCGGTGAGCTCGGTGCTGGAAGAGCAGCAGAAGCGAGCCACGGAGCAGACGTCGGAGCTGCGCGACAAGCTGCTGCGACTCCAGGATCAGCTCGACGAGGCCAACCGCGAGGGCGCCACCGACGCCCTTACGCGCCTGCAGAATCGCCGCGTCTTCGACACCGCGCTGGAGCGGGCGGTAGCGCTTGCGCCGGTGCTCTTGCGCCCGACGTGCCTGCTCATGGTCGACGTCGATCACTTCAAGGCCATCAACGACCGCGTGGGCCATCCGGGCGGCGATCGCGTGCTCCGCGCCGTCGCCGACGCGCTGGCCCGGGCGTTCCCCCGACGCGGCGATCTCGTCACGCGGTACGGCGGCGAGGAGTTCGCCTGCCTCCTCGGCGATACCCCGGCCACCGAGGCACCCAAGCTGGCAGCGCGCGTCCTCGAAGCCATGCGAAGACTGCGCGTCGAGCACGAAGGTACGGAGATTCGCGTGACCGCTTCCGCGGGCTTCGGCGTCTTGGGCGTGGGCGAGACCGGCGAAGCCTTCGTGGCGCGGGTGGATCGCGCGCTCTACGAAGCCAAGCACACCGGCCGCGATCGCGCCTGGGGCGCGGCTCCGTTCGCGGGCTGACGCGGACTGCTTCGCGAGCGCTCGCGAACCGGCTCGCGACGCGTCACGAGCCGCATTTTCCCGGCTGGTTCGCGTGCGCACGCTGGCCCAGCGCGCTAGCGTGGGCGCATGAAGCGTGTGGCCGCCCTTGCTCTCGCCCTCGGCACCGGCCTCGTCGTCACGTCGGCTTCGGCCACGCCGCCGGGCCCACCCGGCTACACCGGCAAGCCGAACTTGCTCGATCCATCCGGTGCAGGTTGCACCAAATGTCACGGTGGCGGTCCCACCCCCACGCTGAGCCTCACCGGTCCCGACACCCTGCCCGCCTCGGGCGTGGGCACCTACACGCTCAAGGTCGCCGCCAGCTCGGGCACCGTGCGATGCATGGTGGCAGCCACCGATCTCGCGGAGCTGACGCCGATGAGCGCAACCGTGGAGAAGTCGTTCGACGAGCTCACGCCGGCGCCCGCTGGCGGCGGCACCTGCGTTTTCCAGCTCAAGGCCCCGGCCAAGGGTCCCCTCACCATCTGGTACGCCGGGGCCTCGATGAACGGTCGCAGCACCAGCGGCGACGGCTACGCGAGCGCGAAGCGCGACATCACGGTCGTCTCCAGCGGCCCGAGCGATGCCGGCCCCAAGCCCACCGCAGACGGTGGCGCCCAGGACGGCGGCGCGGAGCCGGGCGGCGACGCGGGCACCGCAGGGAGCAGCGGGAGCAGCGGGACTGGGAGCAGTGGGAGCAGCCCGAGCGCGACGAACGACGATCCGCCCGGCGACGGCGGCTGCGCGAGCGCTCCTTCCCCGGCGCCTTCGATGTTCACCGCAGGGGCGGTGGCTTCGCTCCTGCTGGCACGCCGACGGCGCCGCTGAGCCGGGCTCACTCGCCGGTCCACCGCAGGGTGCAGCGACAATCGCGGTGACCGTCCGCGACGCAGCGAAGCGGCTCGACGGTGACGTCCTTGCACCCGAGGGTCTCGAAGAGCGCAGCGGTGGTCTCTTGCACGAGAAGGCAGAGGATCGGGTGGTGACCGGCCCAGTTGCCGGTGATCGACAGCGCTTCGTGGTCGCCCATTTCGATGCGACGCTCGCCGGTGTCGTGCAGCAGACGGAAGAGCCACTGCACGTGGCGGGCGTAGAGCCGCGGCGAGAGAATCTGCTGCGCCACGAAGTGGTAGATGCCGGTCCGGAGCGGGCGCATCCCCTGGCGTGCGGCGTCGCGGGCAAAGCTGCGTCGCTTCGCTTCGTCGAGGTCGCCGAACACGTTCTCGAGGACCTTATGGACGATGCGCGCGTCGTACCAGGCGCCCGCCAGGATCTCCTGGGCGTCGCCGCCGAGCTCTGCCCGCTCCGCGGACGTCAGGCCGTCGAAGACCCGTGCGTACGCGGTGCTGCCCTCGGTCACGCGGTACCACTCGAGCAGGGCCCGCACCACCGAGCCCTTGATTCTGGCAGCCGGGCGACTCACTTCGCTCCATGATACCCCCTCCGGCGGCACGCGCCGAGCCCGACGCCGGCCTCGCACGCAGGAACGCCACCCGAGGCGCGAGGCCTCGAATGGCGTTTGTAGGATGCACGCACTGCCGGAGCAGCGCTGCGCTTCAGCCGATGCGCTCGAAGAGGCCGGCGGCGCCCATGCCGCCGCCGATGCACATGCTGACGATGGCGTACTTACCGTTTCGGCGCTTGAGCTCGTAGAGCGCGCTGGCGGTGAGCTTGGCGCCGGTGCAGCCGAGCGGGTGACCGAGGGCGATGGCGCCGCCGTTCACGTTCAGCTTCTCGTCGGGGATGCCCAGCGTCTTCTGGACGTAGACGCACTGGCTGCCGAAGGCTTCGTTGATCTCGAAGATGTCGATGTCCTTCACCGAGAGGCCGGTCTTCTTGAAGAGCTTCTCGATGGCCGGCGCCGGGCCGATGCCCATGATCGCCGGATCGACGCCCACGGTGACGAAGCTCCGGAAGTACCCGAGGCCTTTCACGCCCAGAGAGTCCGCCTTCTCCTTGGTCATCATCAGCGCCGCCGCAGCGCCGTCGGACAGCGGCGAGGCGTTGCCGGCGGTGACCGAGCCCTTGGCCGAGAAGGCGGGCTTCAGCGAAGCCAGGCCCTCGGCGGTGGTCTCCGGGCGAATGAGCTCGTCTTGGCGGAAGTCGAAGGTGACCTTCTTGTCCCCCTCGTAGCGAATGCCCTTCACGGTGACGATCTCGTCCTCGAACTTCTTCGCTTCCCGCGCCGCCGAGGCCTTCTTCTGGCTCTTGAGGGCGAAGGCGTCTTGCTCCTCGCGGGTGACGTTGAAGCGCGAGGCGACGTTCTCGGCGGTGATGCCCATGGGGGTGTAGGCCGCCGGGAATCGCTCCATGGCCTCGGGCGAAGCCGAGAGCTTGTTGCCGGTCATCGGCACCATGCTCATGGACTCCACGCCGCCCGCGATGACGATGTCGTTGGAGCCGATGGCGATGGCGCCGGCGCCCAGCGCGATGGCCTGGAGGCCGCTGGAGCAGAACCGGTTGATGGTCATGGCGCTGGACTCTTGCGGCAAGCCGCCGAGGAGCCCGGCGATGCGCGCCACGTTGAGGCCTTGCTCGCCTTCCGGCATGGCGCAGCCGAGCACCAGGTCTTCCACATCCGCCGCCTTGACGCCGGGAACGCGCGCGAGCAGGGCGGCGATGACCTCACCCGCGAGCTCGTCCGGGCGCTTGTAGGCCAGAGAACCCTTGAGGGCGCGACCGACGGCCGAGCGAACCGCTTCGACGATGACGATGTCTTTCATGTTTCTTCTCGTTTCTCTGTTCGACTTGGGTTCGCGGCTTAGTTGCGGAGCGGCTTGTTGTTCATGAGCATGAACTGCATGCGCTCCTGGCTCTTGGGCTCGCCGCAGAGGCTCACGAAGGCCTCGGCTTCGAGGTCGAGGATCTCTTCCTCGGTGACCTCGTGGCTCGCGCCGGAGACGCCGCCGCACAGCACGTTGGCGAGCTTGCGGGCGATCTTCGCGTCGTGCTCGCTGGCGTAACCACCAGCGACAAGCGTGTCGACCATCATGCTCAGGGTGGCGATGCCGCTCTCGCCGGGAAGCACGAAGGCGCGGGGAATCGCCGGGTGGTAGCCAGCCTCGGCCAGGCCGATGACCCGCGCCTTGGCGTCGGTGACCTGCCGCGCGCGATCGAAGGACACGCCGTCGCTCTTGCGGAAGTAGCCGAAGGCCTTCGCCTCGTCGGCGGAGGTGGCGACCTTGGCGAGGGCGATGTTCTTGAAGGTCTGGGTGACGAACTCCTGGGTGATCGCCTGCGTCCCTTCGGGGATGTTCTCGAGCGCGCGCCAGAGCATGTTCATGGTGCCGGCGCCGCCGGGGATGAGCCCCACCGCGACCTCGACCAGACCGGAGTAGGTCTCTGCCGCGGCCTGCACCGCGTCGCCCGCGAAGCAGAGCTCGAGACCGCCGCCGAGGGTCATGCCGTAGGGGCAAACCACCACCGGCACGCTGGCGTACTTCAGGCGCTGGGTGGCGCTCTGGTAGGCCTTCACCATGGTGCGAAGGTCGTCCCACTTCTGCTGGCCCGCCGCGAGGACCACGCCGAAGAGGTTGGCGCCCACGCAGAAGTGCTCACCGGAGTTGGAGATGACGAGGCCACGGAACGCGCCCTCGGCCTTCTCCGCCGCCTGACCGAGCATCGAGATGACGTCGGCGTCGATGCTGTTGGCCTTGGTCTTGAAGGTGAGGCCGAGCACGCCGTCGCCGAGATCCCAGGCTTCTGCGCCGTCGTTCTTCAGGACCGGCGAGCTGCCCTTCTTCAGGATCTCGAAGGTCGCGTTCTTCGGGTTCACCGTGCGCGGCGCGTACTCGCCCTTGGCGAGGTCGAAGATGTTGCCGTCCTTGTAGAAGGCGGTGGCCCCGGAGGCCTTCATCTTCAGCACCGACTCCGGCACCTTGTAGCCGTCGGCGAGCATGCGATCGACGGTGGTCGCGAAGCCGAGCGCGTCCCAGGTCTCGAACGGGCCGAGCTCCCAGTTGTAGCCCCACTTCATGGCATCGTCGATGGCATCCACGCTGTCGGCGATCTCGCCGATGCGGGTCGCCGAGTAGGCGAGCGAGGGCGCGAGCACCTTCCACGCGAACTGGCCAGCCTTGCCGGTGTCGGCCACCAGCGCCTTCACGCGCGCTGCCGGGTCTTCCAGCTTGGCGATGTTCTTGGTGACGCCCTTGATGGCGTCGTCGCCGCCCTTGGCGCGGTACTCCGACTTGAAGGGATCGAAGGTCTGGATGTCCTTTCCTTCCTTCTTGTAGAAGCCGCCCTTGGTCTTGTTGCCGAGGAGCTTCTTCTCCACCATCGTGCGGATGAACGCGGGCACCTGGAACACGTCGCGCTCTTCGTCCTGCTTGAGCGCGGCGTAGCAGTTGTCGGCCACGTGCACGAAGGTGTCGAGGCCGACGAGATCGGCGGTGCGGAAGCTGGCGCTCTTGGGGTGACCCATGGGCGAGCCGGTGATGTTGTCGACGTCCTCCGGGGTGAGGCCGTCCTTGAGCATCTGGTGGATGGTGGTCATCATGGCGTGGATGCCGATGCGGTTGCCGATGAAGTTCGGCGTGTCCTTGCCCACCACGATGCCCTTGCCGAGCATGTTCTCGCCGAAGCCGCGCACCACCGCGAGGGTGTTCGGATCGGTGTCCGGGCCCACCACCAACTCGAGGAGCTTCATGTAGCGGACCGGGTTGAAGAAGTGCATCACCAGGAAGTTCTTCTTGAACGCGTCGGTGCGGCCCTCGACCATGTCGTGGATGCGCAGGCCCGACGTGTTGGACGCCACGATGGCGTGCTCCGGCAGGATCTTCTCGAGCTTGGTGAAGAGCGCCTGCTTGATGTCGAGGCGCTCGACCACCGCTTCGATGACGAGATCGCAGGTGGAGAGCTTGGCGAGATCGTCCTCGGTGTTGCCCACCGAGACGAGGCGCGCGTTCGACTTGTGGAAGAAGAGCGCCGGCCGGTTCTTGATGGCCTTGTCGAGGCCGCCCGCGGCGAAGCGATTGCGCGCCGCCGGGTCCTTCTTTTCTGCGTCCGTCAGGTTCGGCGGCACGATGTCGAGGAGGGTGACCTTGACCCCTGCGTTCGCCAGGTGCGCGGCGATGCCTGCTCCCATGACTCCTGCGCCGATGACTCCAACGTGCCTTATGGGCTTTGCCATGCGTTCTCTCCCTGAATCCTGAGTGACGTTCCGCGCGATGGGTTTCGATGCCCGCGCGACAAGCGACGTTTTACCGCACGGGTTGTACCGTAGGGCGCGGCTTTGGGCGCCGAAATAACGCACTGCACACCCGGCACTCCGGCAATTTTTGCGCAGGAAACGCGAGCGGTCGGAACCTCCCGCCGAGCGGTCCCGGGGCGCACCCCAGCGGGCGAAGGAAAACCCGCCGAAAAGCGTCCAATGGTCCATGAATCCCTCGGCATCGACCTCCGCCCCTTCGGCCTTCCCCGGTGGCCCCCCGGAACCGCCTCGCTACTACCAAGGCTCTCCGTACCGCCCGGTGCCCCAGTGGTCCGCACCGGGCATGTTCCCGGCGAGCGGGCCCCGTCGTGCCAGCGCCCGGGAGCTCGTCGCCCTGGTGCTGTGGGTGGTGCTCTTCGACGTGGCGCTCTGGCAGCGTCCCGGTGGCTATGGCTTCGCGGCGGCCTTCGGGCTCGCGCCGCTGCTCCTCCTGCTCGGAGTGCACAATGCACGTTTCTCGGCGCGCCCCTTCGTGCTCATGGGGCTGGCATCGCTGACCGCGCTCCGCTGCGCCTACGCGCCGTCACCGGTGCTGGTGGCTTCGTCGTTCCTCCTGCTGTTCGTCTCCGCCCTCACCCTGCGGGTGCGCAGCCTCGACCTGCCCATGTTCGCGCGCGCCTTCCTCGCCGGCTTCCCCCTCTTCTTCGTGCGGCAAGCAGCGTTCGCGCGGGCGCTGCGGCCGCGAATCCGCCGGCCTGCGCTGGCTCGGCTGGCAATGACGGCCGGCATCCCGCTGGTTCTGGTGGGCGTGTTCGCCGGCATCTTCGCGCTGGCCAACCCGGTGCTACAGGCAGCGCTCTCGCGGGTCCTCGCGCTGGTGACGGTACCGGTGCCGAACATGCTTCGGCTGTTCTTCTGGGGCGCGCTCCTCGCTACCGGCGCGCTCTTCCTGCGCCCGCCGGTGGCCTTGCCGCGCGCAGAGGCATCGGCGCACGCGGAGCGCTCGCCGCTCACCGACACCATCGCCAAGAACGCCCTCGTCGCGCTCAACGCGCTCTTCTTCGGGTACAACGCGCTCGACGCCGCCTACCTGTGGGCCGGCTCGCCCCCGCCGGGCACCGATACGCAGCACTACGCGCACGCGGGCACGTTCTGGCTCACGGTGGCGCTCCTCTCGGTCACCGGCACCCTGTGCGCGTTCTTCCGGCGAAGCACCCGGGCGCCCTCGGGCCTGCTCAAAGTCCTCGCCTACGTGTGGGTCGGACAGTCGCTCTTGCTCGCAGCGGGTACCTATCGCCGCCTCGCCATCCACGTGGCCTTCAGCGGCCTCTCCGATCTGCGCATCGTCGGCATCCTGGGCATCACCCTGGTGGTCTCCGGCCTCGCCTTCGTTGCGTGGAAAGTACACACGAACAAGAGCGCGCCCTGGCTCCTCCTTCGGATGGCCGAGGCGCTCACCCTGGCCACGGTGCTCTATGGCTGGCTCCCCACCCACCGCATCGCCGCCGAATTCAACGCGGCGCGCGTGGCGCAGGGCGAGGTGCGGCCGCTCCTCCACGCCTTCCGTCACGCCCACGAGACCGAGTCGGCGCCGGTCCTTCTCCGCTACCTCGATCATCGCGACGCACGGGTGCGGGCGGGCGTCGCCGCCATGCTCCTCGACACCCTCGACGCCGACACCGGGCACGAAGGGTCCTGGGACCGCGACAGCGTCGCCGCGCGCGAGATGCGCCAGGCGCTCCTGGCGGCTCGCCCGAAGCTCGAGGGAACCCTCGGAAGCACCGGCACCGGTACCTGCGCCCGGACGCACGCGCGGCAGGCGATGCTCGACCTCGTGGACCGCGCCAACGCCGGCGGGGACGTCCTCGACACGGTCGACGCAGCGACCTGGGATGGCCGGAGCAACGCCTACGGCGGCTGCAACGACGTCCGGGTACGAAGCGACCGCGAGTAGCGCTCGAGCACCAATCCGTTTGAATCGGTGCTCTAGCGGCGCGCAGCCACCGCGAGGTCCGGAGCAGGCTCCCGCGCCTCTCGGGGCACGACGCCATCCTGGGCCACCACGCGCACGTGGACCTCGAGGGCCGCGGCGCTCGGGGCGGCGTCGTCGACGTCTTCCCGCGGCAGGAACAAGCTCACCACGCCGGCCACACAAAATGCGTTGAACAGGGCAACGCCGAGGGAACGCCGGAGCCGGGACGCAACGGACCGAGGAGCGGGCATCACCTGGAAACGAACGGCACCGAACCGCCCGGCTTGAGCGAATTCCAGCGGCGCACGGTTGTTCTTGCTTCGCTGGATTCCTGTGGTACACGAACCCACAATTCTTCCTGACGCCGTACTCCGGCGTCGTCCCGTCTCCGAGGTTCCCATGAAAGCGCTCAAACTCTCTGCTCTCCTCCTTGCTCTCTCCATCCTGGGCACCGGCTGCGCCGCGGAAACCGCCGACGACGCGAGCGCCGAGGACACCACCGCCGACGAGCTCCGTGTTGCAGCGCTCGCGGGCACCTGGGAAGGCACCGGCGACATCCGGAGCATCGAGTTCACCCACAAGCTGGCGCAGACGCTCGGCGGCGGCCTCCGCGGTCACGAGTTCAACGCGACGATCGACGCCGACATTCGCTGCGTCCGCGCTCCCTGCCCGTCGACCACCGACGTCACCGGCGTGTTCAAGACCACCGGCGCCAAGCTCACGCTCGCCTCGTTCGACCGCCCTTCCAACGCCTTCGCGCAGATCCTCGGCGACTACACGGCCAAGGTCGACGCAGCGGGCACGCAGCTGACGCTCACCAAGACCGACGGCGGTACGGTGCAGGTTCTCAAGAAGGCCGGCATCAAGTGCGGCACCACCACCTGCGCGAGCGGGCTCTACTGCTGCAACCCGCTCCGGAACATGTGCGCCAAGCCCGGCGTGATGTGCATCCAGTGAGCTGCTGATTCCACTGGCCAAAGTCCAGTGGAGACGTAATCGCCGCGACAACATGCTAGGCTCTGGCATGCTCTCGCGGCGTTTCTTATTGGTCACCTGCGTGTTTGCGATGGGCTGTGACCCGCTCGACGGCGGCATCGTGACAGCCCCGGCTGCAGAGCCCACCGGCAACCCACCGAAGGACGGCGGTCCTGGCCCGGTGGATGCGGCGTCTCCGGTGGATGCGGGCCTGGACGCACCGGCACCCAAGGACGCGGGCGACGCTTCGGCGTTCTCCTGCGCCCCGGTCACCGGAGCCTTCGACAAGACGGACTGGTTCGCGCAGGGCAGCGCCCAACTGATGCCCGCTGCGGTGCCTCCGTTCGCCAAGCTCACCAGCAACGGATCGCAGGCCGGCGTGGTGTACTGGAAGGAAGTGCCGCTGCCGGTGACCTTCACCAGCAAGGTGGACTTCCGCTTCGCGGAGGCGAGCGGCACCTCGGGGCTGACATTCATCGTCGGCAAGTGGGGCACCGCGACCCCGCCCACGCCCACCGCCGGCGCCAGCGGAGGTTCGCTGGCCTTCTGCGGACTTCGCGGTACCTTCGGCGCCGGCTACGCGGTGTTCATCGACGCCTTCGACGAGCAAACGGCGCCGGAGACGGCCATCGGTGAGCTGCGCATCGCGAAGCTGCCGATCGGCGACTGCACCACCAACGGTCCGCGCCTGGCGGTCTCGCGGCCGACCGGACTGAGCGCCGCGCTGCGCGACACCAAGACCCACACGCTATCTGTAAAGTACACCGACAAGGGCGACGGCAACGCGACGGTGGAGGTGGCCGTCGATGCGCTGACGCCGCTGGTGTACAGCGGCGCGCGGCAGCTGGTCACCGGCGACCCGACGTACTTCGGCGTGGGGGCCAGCAGCTACGGGCAGGGCGGAACCGCTGTGAACGACACGGTGTCGCTCTTCCGGGTGGAAGACTGCACGCCGCGCGATCGCTGAGTACCCGCGCACAAGTGTGCGCGGGCCCCAAGTCACTTCTTCGGGGCGATGCTGACCACCACGCGCTCGCAGATGGAGAGCTGCTCTTCGGCGGCGATCTCCGGATGCAGGATGTCGCCGAGGGTGGTGCAGGCGACGCGCAGGGCTTTGCCCGGCAGGAAGCTGCCGGCGAGGCCGTACACGGCGCTGTCGTAGCCCTCGGCCCCGGTGCGCACCCGATATCCAGCGAGGATGGGCGTATGGACCCGCTCGCTGAAGGCCTCCTGCTCCGCGAAGCTCTCCTCGGTCTGCCGCGGAAAGAGGGTCGGAAAGAAGGTCTCACCGCGAAAGACGTCGATGGCGGCGCCCGGCAGCTGGGTGATGACCACGGCGAAGCGATGCTTCGGCGCGTTCTTCAGCCCGCTCAGCCCCTCGCGCGCGAGCGTGCTCTCGAGCTTCACCACCGCCCCCTTCTCGGAGGTTACGAAGACCGCGCGCGGATACCGCAGCGTGAACCCGAGCTTCGTGGACAGGGTTGACCAGTCGGCGGGAATCGTCGCGGACACCTTGGGGAGCGCCGTGGGCATGGTGCTGGTGGTCGACACGGCGCTGACCGAGGGTACGGGCCCGGACGTGGTCGGCGCGGGTGCCGCAGGCGTCGAGGCGGCGGCGGTGACCACCGGCGGCTCCGGGCGCGCTTGCGGGCGTCCCACGTCCTTGCTGCAGGCGCACAGCCAAACGAAGAGGAGGCCCGCACGCGGTCGCATGACGGCCATGTATCACTCCTTCGTCAGATTCGCCGTGAGTGGTCGTTCGAGCATCGGACGGGCACGAGGAAGAATCGGACGAAGGAGTGCTCGCATGCGGCCGTCAGCGGGCGGAGCTCGGCGGCCTGGCGGGCCCAGCCACCGTGGGCGCAGGCGGCGGCCCGACCACCGAGGCGGGTGCAGACGGCGGCGGCATCACCGGAGCCATCATCCCGCCGGCTACCGCCGCGGGGGGAGGCGTCGGCCGCACGAACAGGCGCTTCACGCGCTCGAAGGCCGGCGATTCGCCCGACGGCGGCGTCGACGTCACGCACGTTCCATCGTCGCGCAGCGCGAGGAGCAGCGCCCCGGAGGTGAACAGCGAGGCGCCCACCACCAGGCCCACCGGCAGGAGCGCCCGGCGAACCGCGCCCGACCGCTCGTTCACCGCCATCGGTCTCGGGGGCTCCTTCTTGACCACGTCCCTTGGACGACCCCGCCGCAGAAAAGTTCTCGGGGCGCAGCAAGTTCAATGTCGGTCAGCTCGCTCCCCCGAATTCGTTGGGGAATTTTCGCAACTCGGTGCGCAAGAAGTTCAATGTCGGTCAGCTCAGAGGCCGTCGCGGACCGCGTGCGGGGGCATCGGCATGGCGCGCATTCCCCCCGCGACCGCGCGAGGCGGATGCGGGTTCGGCACCAGCCGCACGGTCG
>JABFRG010000083.1 GCA_013141295.1 Polyangiaceae bacterium | reverse complement strand
TTCCAAACGACGTTGTCGGCAGGTGATCGTCTGTCGCTGCGGCGCGATCGGCCACGAGCACCTCCTTGCCGTCGATCGTCTCGCGCCGCAGCGACAGACGATCACCTGCCGACAACGTCGTTTGGAAGGCGCGCTTGCCTTCTCCGCTCAAGAGCACGATCAGAAGGTTGGGCCGCGCCGGATCCTTGTAGACCGACATCGACTCGACCTGCCTGCCGAGCAGACGCACGTCGATGCGTCGCCCCTCTCCGGTGAGCGCATCGAACTCCTTTGCGAGCGTCGCCGGTACCACGAATCGGCCTCGCTTCAGCATGTCCGGGGCGAGCACCTTCTCCGCGCCGTCGGCCTCACTGTTGGTGGTACGCGGCGAGAACAGCCTGGCCACTTCCAACGCCAGCTGAGTCTTTCCGGTTCCGGAGATGCCGGTCAGGAGGACGAATCTCCGTGCCTGAAGCGCGAGGAGGTACGACGCGAGAAGCTCGGCAGGGAACGAGAGAGAACGACTCTCGAGTTGCGCGATGACGCCGTCGAAGTCGATCCCTCCCGAAGGCGCGGCAACAGGCGTGGGCGCGTCCGCGACAACCGCACTCGCTTGGGGTGCCTGCGCCAGGGTGTTGAACGTGCTCTCGGTCAGCCGAACGAGTGTTCGTCGCCAGCCGGGCATGTCCACGACGCGGGGCTCCACGTCGTCCCAGCGGACAGGCAGTCGATGCGGGTACTCGGACCCCGAAACGAACTGGTACGGCCCGGTCACGGTGCCGATCCCGAGCACCCGCTTCGTGCCGGCGTTCGCGACGATCCTGTCGCCGACTCGGATGTTCCTGAACTTCCAGGCTTGGGCTACCCCCCCGCCCCAGTCATGGTCTTTCCTCGCCGCCGCCGCGCGTCGGTCGAACTCGGCCTCGTCGATCCCCGACAGATCGCCGAGTTCCTTCCAGCCGATGAGAATCACCTGCTTCTCACAGCACGTTGGCCATTCGCCGCCGACTTCACCAGGGGAGATCTTCCAGTACGAAGGCCCGTCACGCGGCCCATCGTCGTCGCTGGCCTCGTCGGGCTCGCCGTCCACCGCACCGCCGGCCGCGTCAGCCTGATGCCGAAGGGTCAGCGCGTGGACGACTTGCTCCGCGAAAGGTTGAATGTCGTCATCGGGGAGAGGAAGGATGAGCGAGTCGGCGCCCGCGAGGCGGATGAACTCCGCCTTCCGCTTGGCATTGTCGCCGCTCTGCTTCGTCGGGTTGTAACGCCAGACGAGGTTTGCGCCGTTGTGGCGGCTCGTCCCGAGCATCGGAGAGCCCTTGCGCTTCTCCATGACGAAGAGCTGGAAGTTATGCTGGCGCGTGTCGGAACCGGAAACGAGGCTCACGTAGAACGGTCGAAGGCCTGACGCGCTCACCTTGAATGACCCGATAAGCACGGGCCGGTCGGCGACGAAGACGAAGTCGCGAGCGTCAGCGTTCTGCAACTCCTCGACACCGGCGGCCTTCGAGACCGCGCGTCGGAACCGCTCCCCCAGATCCTTCGCTTGTCTCTCGTCCATGGCTTGCTCTCGACCCTTCAGACTACTGCGTTCTCATCGCCTTGCGCGTCAGACGGAAATTGGAGCCGTCGTGGCCCGCTCCAAGTACGCGCAGAACGCGTTCGCCATGCGCATCTGCTCGGGCGTTCGACACTCTGGCTCGAACAGGCGCGGGTTGCCGACCAGGATGCATACGCAACGCGCTCGCGAGGTCGCGACGTTGAGGCGGTTGCGGCTGAAGAGAAACTGCATCCCGTGCGGAGCCTCCTCCGGGTTCGACGTGGCCATCGAGTAGATAACGACCGGAGCCTCTTGCCCCTGGAACTTGTCGACCGTGCCGACGCGCGCGCCAGGCAGCCGCTCGGCGATCTCAGAAACCTGGGCGTTGTACGGCGCGACGATCAAGATGTCGGCGAGCGTCAGGGGCCTCACTTCGCTGTGTCGGTCGGTCCACGCGACGCCTGGTTGCAGGAGGTCCCGCACGATGTCGACGACCTCGGCCACCTCCTCGACGGAGACGTTCTGGTTTCCCTCGTGCTCGACGGGAACGAAGAAGAGGCCAGCGCCGGCGAAGCGAGTCGGCCCACCCACCGCCTGGTTTGCAAGGCCGGCGTGGGGTTGCAGCTTGCCTTCGTAGAAGAGGTCCGAGGTGTAGCGGCAGATCGACGGATGGAGTCGCCACGTCTCGCCGAGAAATAGACCTCTCTCTTCGGGCATCGTCTCGTGGCCCTCGAGCAGGTATTCGAGCGCCGACAGCTCGGATCCCTCCGGGTGGCTCGCCTTTTGGGGCTGCTCGAGCTGCTGGGGATCCCCAAGAAGGACAAGGTTCGTTGCGGCCTGCGCGCACGCGAGCACGTTCGCGAGCGACATCTGTCCAGCCTCGTCGACAACGAGCACGTCGATGACCTGGGCGAGGTCCGCCTTCGACCAGACCCACGCGGTTCCACCGACGACGTTGTAGTTCCGCTTCCGGATCTTGGAGACTGCCTCTCGAGAGTCAGTCTCCTCGTAGATCCCCGGCGGGGCTCGCTTCGACTTCTCGCTCACCCGATGCATGCAGTGAAGACGCACCTTCTCCTCCGCGGCGGCCCTCACCACCTCTTCAAGGAGATTGCGGATCACCTTGTGACTGACGGCCGTGACCCCGACGCGCTTTCCGGCTCGAACGAGATCGAGGATCATGCGTGCGCCGGTGAACGTCTTGCCGGCACCGGGCGGGCCCTGGATGGCGAGAACACTTCCGTCCAGCGCGACGACCGCTCTGCGAGCAGACGCAACCGTCGACTCCTCGGGCTGTCGCAGCGACTCTCCACCCGCAAGCCGCGGATTCGATCGGAGCAGAAGATCGCGCGCCGCTCCGTACGGTCCCGGCCCCACGAGCCCATGGTCGCGGACGAATTCACCGAGCCGCAGCAGCGCGTCCACCGCGTCCGGGTTGCTGACCTTGTCCTGTTTGAAGAGCGCCGTCGGGTGGTGGTCCGCACGGGCCACGCCCTTACGAAGATCGAGTGTGCGCTTCTCGAGATCGATTCCTTCGACCGTTGCGACCGGCGAAGGCTTCTCGCAACCAGGCTCGTAGGCGGCGTCTTGCTCCGCGAATTCCGTGTCCTGCGGCGGAAATGAATACCGATCGACGACGACCCCTCGCTTCGTGACTTCGAGGCGGCGCTCGAAGCGAAGTCCGGCGATGCCGGCGCGCTCGTCGAGCAGCTCGTCCGCGGCCATGTCGTTCAGCCGAAAGAACTCCCACCAGTCGACCTTGTCCTCACGGCGATGCCACTCGAGCAATTGCGCCAAGACCCACCGAGCTTGCTCGTCTCGATTGCGCTCGGGCGGAAGACCCGCAGTGAGGGCCCCTGCGACGGCTCGAATGCGGGCGAGCCGATCCCCGAGCTTCTCGTTCGCGGGCGCTTCGGGCAGCGAGGGGCGTGGGAGCGGCTCACCCCGTTGCTGTTCGGCCTCGAGCCGTAGCTTCTCGAGCCAGTCGCGCAGCTCGAGGGCCGAGACGCAGTCGTCGCGGTTGTACAACCGGACCGCATCGCGAATCTCGTCGGTGAGTGACGCCGCGTCCTTCCTGGCGATCGCATACTCGACCGCGCGCAGCTGGCGCGATGCCAGTCGAAGATCGACCTCGCGTGTCAGTCCGTAGAACGGCTCGAGCTTCTTGATCGAGTAGCTGTCGACGCCTGCGCGAACGCCCTTGCGGATCACTGAGTAGAGGTCAACGAAGACCTCGCCGCGAAGGAGATCGTCGAGCTCGTCGGCGCGCGTCGCGTAGCGCCCCATGAGTCGCTTCATGGCCGTGGGTTCGTACGGAGCGTAGTGGTAGACGTGCATTGCGGGATCGACGCGACGGCGCTCCCCAACCAGGTCGATGAGGGTCTCGAACGCACGCTTCTCCTCCGCAGGAGCGAGGGCCCAGAGTGCTTCGTATCGAACCGTGCCCTCCGCGTCGCGGAACACGTATCCGAAGAGGTATTCAAGGCCCCCGTCCTCGGCTTGTCGGTCTCCCTCGAGGTCGAGGAAGACGTCGAGCGGCGACGGCTCCGGAAGCGCCGCCAGGCCGTGGTTCGCTTCGACCGGAAGCAGCTCGTAGACCGGGCGGCCCGCTGCGCGCGACTCGAACTGGAGGCGGGCCTGCTCGCGCACGCGCACGAGCGCGTCGACACTTCCTCGGCTGGGCGCCTTCTCGAGAGGGATGGGCAGCTGCGCGAGGGCCGCGAGGGTTGTCACCCCCCACGCTGCGAGCTCCTTGCGCTGCGTCTTCTGGATCCCGGCGACAAGGGAGATGTGGTCGTCGGCCGTCCGTTGTCGATCGCAGACGGAGTACCAGTTGCATACATCGCAGTGAGGTACGGGGTCCGGATAGGGAGTCGCCGCCTCGACGGATGCGGCGAGCGGCGTCTGAATGTCGGCCTCGAAGTTCCGGCGAACGAGCCGGAAGTAGGCGCGGAACTCGTCGAAGCGGTAGATCTCCGGTCGAAATCCACTCTCCGGAACGACGACCCGCAGCACCTCCGGCGCTGCGCCCTGCAGTTCCGCGAGCAGCTCCGCGTAGAGGCACAACTGGACGAGCGTTGCGCCGCGCGTTTCCTTCGCGAGCTTGGTCTCGACGGGTTCGTAGCGCCAGTCGCCGAGGGAGCTCCTGCCAGCAACACGAAGCAGAACGTCGGCCCAGCCTGCCCAGACTCCGTGCTCGAGCCGTGCCTGGACGATGACGTCTGCGCCCTCGCGCATCGCGTGAAGGGTATCGTCGAGCGGGGTCGCGCTGTTCCGCTCGATCGACACGACGCGCTTCCCAGCGCCAGCAAGGTGTTCGACGTACGCGCGCTCGTGCGCGAGCCCGCGCTCCCGGAGGATCTCGAGCATCGGGTCGTCGAAGTACGGTCGCTTGGCCAGCTTGTGCGCGGCGAGTCGCTCGACTGCGGTGAGATGCCGGCAGCCAAGGAAGTTCGTCAGATCGGTCGCGAAGAAGAGCGGCGATTCCCCCCGGAGTTGCATCGCTCCTCGCCTACTCGACCAGCATCTTGAAGACGGCGTCGGCTGCGTCCTTGTAGTACTCGATGTTGACCTTCGTCCAAACGTCGTCGGGGAGGTCGTTCAGCTGCCGACGGGCCGCGACCGGCATCAGAAGCGTCTGCGCCCGCTTGTCGACAGCGAGCTCTGCGATCTGGACGGCGTTTGGCAGCATCTCGATCGACCCGCCGAGATTGAGGGCGCCCACGATGATGGTTCCCCCGCGAGTATTCCGTCCGAGGAGCGCTCCGCAGAGTGCGACAAGGACCGGCAGACCGAGGCCGACACCGTTCTTGTCCGCGTCCATCGAGCGCATCTGGATCGAAAACTCGTGCTCGCGAGGGTTCCTCTCGCCAACGAGCTCCTTCGCGCGCGAGTAGATGTTCTGCTCACCCACCTTCACGCTTTCGCGGAACGGAGGCGGAGTTGGCTGGTTCAGCACCTTGACGCCGCCGCCAGGGCCGCAAGTGACCTCGAGGCGGTAGAGCCCCGCGCCCGCATCACCGCTTCCGGGGCTCATCGCCCAGACCTGTCCGGGCGGAAGAGGATCCCCTTCGATGGCTTCGTCGCTGTGGAGCTCGGGGGTCGCGACGAACTGCTCCACCCCCTCGGCCCCGAGCGTGTAGCTGAAGTGCGTGTTGCGGAACTCACTCTTGAAGCAGCGCTTCTGCTGCTCCTTGACGCGGCGCCGCGACTCGAGCGCGAGCCGCACGATCCACTCGAGATCCTCCTCGGGCACCGGTGACTCGAGGTCGGGGAACAGAAGCTTGGTGAGCCCGCTGACGGTCTTGTTCACCGCCTCGATGTCACGTCCGGACAGCGCGCCTCCGAGGTGGACTCTGCCCTGCATGACGGAGAAGCGGTTCCCCTGTCGCAGCTTGTTCCAGCACTCGCTCAAGAAGTCGCTCACGAGGCCGAAATGGTCCGTCAAGTGATCGGCGGGATTCAGCTTCGGGAAGTCCCACCCGGGGACGAAGGCGTGGATGCGGTCCATGAAGGCGGTGTCGTCGCGCATCTCCGGCGGAAGCGGGCTGAGCAGGTGTCCGATGCGCTGCTGCTGCTCGACGTCGACTTCGAAGTTGCCGACCATGACCATGCAGCCCTCGGCGCGGATGTTGTCCTTCCCGCGACTGAACTGACCCGAGGCCATGTACCCCTTCATGATGTTCACGCCGTCCTTCTGGTCGAAGGAGATGCCCGAGACCTCGTCGAAGCAGACGACGTCGTACTGACAAACGAGACCGCGTTGCCCCGTCGCGTTGTTCACGAACATCTTGGCGACGGTCGCTTTGCCGCCCGAGATCAAATGGGCGTAAGGCGAGATTTGCTGGAAGAGGTGGCTCTTTCCGGTCCCCCGCGGCCCGAGCTCCACCATGTTGAAGTTGCGTTCCACGAACGGAACCATCCTCAGAATGGCGACGCGCTTCGCGCGCTCCGTAAACGCCTCCGGCTCGAAGCCGACCGAGCGGAGCAGGAAATCGACCCACTCCTTCGTGTTGAAGCTGCGGCGGGCGCGCGCGAGCACGTCGAGCACGTCGGACTTCGACATTTGGATCGGGCGCAGCGAGTCGATGGCGAAGGGACGGCCGCCTTGCTCCTGCGCGGTGATGCCGTCGTACGAGACGGTGACCTCGGCGTAGAAGCCGTCCGTGAGCATCCGCTCGTTGTCGCGCACGAGCTGGTCGTCGATGCGCACGTCGCGGAGTGCGAGGCTCGGTAGCTCTGCGACGTAGCAGTCGTTCTTCGCGTCGAGCCGTGCCTTGATGACGTCGATGATCTTGACGCTGCCGCTCTCCTTCGCGCGCGCCTTGAACAGTTCCTCTTCGCCGGTTCGCACGGCGCGATCGCGAAGCTGCTTCTCGACAATCTGGAGCCCTTCGGCGATCTCCTTCTCGTCGACGCTCGCGCAGTAGCGGCCGAGGAGGAATTCCACCACGTACGTCGGCACCGGGTACTGGCGTGAGTACTTGCGAACGAGGTCTTTGCGGACCAGGTACCCGTCGAAGACCGACGCTGCCAGTTGATCGATGTGGTCCAGGCTCATGCTCATGACGCTTCTCCGACGGTCGTTGGCTTTCGGTCGAGTACGTTGCCTGCGCTATCCAAGACAACGACCGTTGCTGCTGAGCCTTCGTGCTTGTCGTCCGCGACGGCCAGGCTCGCCTCGCCCGCGGGCCCGACTTCCTTCGGTGACGCAGCGATGCTCGTGGATGACTGCTTCCAATTGAGGCGCAGGTCGACGACGACGGCGGGATCATTTGTGTTCACGCTGATGCGGCATCGCATGCCGCGCCACGTGACGGTGGTGATCGAGGCAGAGGTGGAGGCCCCTCCGCGCTCGACGACGAGCTCGGGGATGATGCACTCCTGCGGACTCACGCCTCCGTGCGCGTACTCGTTCGCCGCGAAGCAAGCGATGCCCGGAGGCGAGGCGATGCGGACGTGGAGGTTCCAGTGCCAGCTGTAGACCGGCACACTCGTCTTGGAGTCCCCTTTCACCGTCGCGCAGCGCGCCCACTTCGTGGCGGCGAGGTGCGTCGGTAGATCGACGCGTGGCAGGCCTCCTGGCAGAAGCAACCAGCCGTGGTCGGTCACGACCCTGATGCGAAGCCACCCAGCTTCGAGGAGCGCCGTGATCTGCTCAACGAGCGTCTCTAGCTCCGTGTCGAGATGCAGAGCGAGCTGGGCCCCGATCTTGTGGCCGAGCTCGTCGAGTCGGCCGGTCTCAACCCATGCTCCCGCGGTCCCCGTCTTGGGCGGCCGCGTTTCGTCTCCGAGAATGTCGAGCCCACGCTTCGCCATCTCATCGCGCAGGCGTTGAGCGGTGACCGCTTGATGCGTCGCCACGAATTGCGGGTTGAAGTCGACGGCGTCAGCGCCGCCTTCGAGCGCGTCGGACACAACCGTCGCAAACGGCTTCGCCGTCGCCGTGACGGTCGGCAGCGGAGAGAGGTGTGGCGTGAGGCGTGTGCGGAAGCCCTTCGCTTCGAGGCGCTCCTGCAGCATGCCCGCGATGTCGAACCGGAGCCCGTCGGCGAATAGGACGCAGACGTCTTTCTCCACCGGTGTCGCGACAACCATGCTTCGCGCGGTGCTTTCGTTTGCCGAGATGAGCCCCTGAAAGTGACGGGCGGAAGCGTCGAGCCAGGGCGCGTAGACCGCCCTCACCACCGATTGAACCAGGCCGGTGTCTGCGGGCGTCTCAACCGCGCTCAGAGACTCGAGCGCAGCGCGGTCGCACTGCCAACCGCCCGATGCGTAGGAGGCGACGACGGCATCGATCGTCGCGCCGCCGAGTGTCGTCGAGGCTGCGGCGGTCAAGCGAGCGAGGGGCTCGAGCGCACCCGCCAGAGGGCTCTCGCCGAGCTGAGCCCAGACCCATTGGCGCCGACGTCCGTGGTCTGTCTCGAGCTCCCGGACCTTCGCGAGCGCGTCCGCATGGGGCAGCGCGGTGATCGCTTGAAGAGCCGTCCGTAGTACGACCTCGGCTTCGTGGTTTCCACGAGCGTCGCGCTCGCCATTCCTTTGCAGCAAGGGCGTCGAGTTCCCCCGCAGGAGCTTGGATACCCCGGGATAGAGCTTCGGGGCCTCACGGAAGCGCTGCCAGACAGCATCCCACTTCCCGCCGCCAGCGACGATCTTGCTGGCAGCGTCACTTGCGGAGTTCTTGTCGGGATCGAACTGAAACTCGGACCGGCAAACGCTGCAGAACGCGCGCCACTGATTGTCGTGGGTCGAGGTTCGAACACCGTCGCCAACACTCATCCATCGAAGAAGGTCGCGGATCGGATCGCTCACCGCGAGTCGGTCGAAGTCATCAGCGTCGAGCCGATGTCCACGCAGCCCCTCAATCGGCGCTTCGGCGAGCAGGGACAAAGCGCGAACTGACGCATCGCGCGTCTTGGTGTCCTGGGCGACGTCGAGACCAAGGCCATCCTCCGAAACGAGGAAGGCTTCGACCGTCCAGTCCCGACCGTTTCGCTGATGCCAAACCCGGCCTCGGTACTGCAACTCTACGAGCGGCTGCAGCTCGCGAGGGCAATCCTCGCCCGCACGAAGGGATTGGCGTGGCACTCCCGGCAGGTAGAGAATCGGCACGGTACCGGAGGGGAGCTTCACTTCTGGGAGCACGCCATCGACCACGCAGCGAAGCCAGATCGCTGGGCCGGTGCGCTCGGTTGCGTTGAACGCGCCGAGCGTGAAGACGTGGGGAAGGACCGCCCGCAGCCGGGTGATCAGATCGGCCCACTGCCGATCCGTGTCCGCCCAGAGCAGAGCGACGGGTTCGGCGGTCCCCTCAGGTGTCCGGAGTGCGTCCTGGAAGGACATCTCGAGTGCCTCGAGGAGTCCCTTCGCCCGCGGGGGCGAGCTTCGCCGCTTCGGGCTTGTCACGACTTGTCCCCCTTCGCTCGCTCACGTGCCGCCAGCTTCACGGCGCGCGAGTAGTGGAGATCGTTCCAGCGATTGCCGTCCCACGCAGCACCACCAAGGAAGTCGGCCGCTTGCTTGTCCCATCCGTAGAACCACGGGAAGTCGGTCTTCGCGCGAATCGGCTCTGCGCCTCGGTCCTTCTCCCACTTGATCTTGGGCATCACGCGAAGGATGCAGGCGTTTCTTCCGCGCGCGTTCAAGGGCTTCGCGGTCATGAACGGCCGAGTGTTGATCCGGACGCCGTCGTTCACGTCCGGGTCCCACCCGACGGGCTGCTCGTGCAGGGGCTTCCACCGGACGAAGATGTCATAGGGCGGCTCGCCTTCGAGGATGCGCTCAAGCTCCTGCTTCAGGTGTTCTGCCGCTGCGACGCGCGCATCGGCTCCTTCGACGCCCGATTTCTGGTCGGCCCGCTGTCGGTCAATCCAGTCTCCGAGGTACGTGTAGATGAGCTTCTCAAGCGTGCGACGACCTTCGCCCTCGGGCGCAGCGAGCTGGTGATAGTTCACCAGCGCAGCGAAGCCACTCGCGAGCCCGTCCCACACGTGCCAGACGAAGGGCCTCTGCTCGAACAGCTCGCAGTGCTGCGAAAAGAAGCTGTTGCGCAACCAGTCCTCCAGCGACGTCGCGCCGACGCCGCCGAGAAGCTCGGTCAACAGTTCCGACGACCACGACGCCCCGTATGCCTTGGCGAGCAGCGCACGGATGCGATCCGCAGCGGGAGGCTCACCGCGCAATGCGGTCATGCAAACGATGCCGTCGTCATCCGCAAGACCTTGCAGCTCGTCACCACTGATGGCCGGTGCATTGGGAAATGCGGACCCAGTTTGGCGCGGCCAACGGTAACCAATGAGGCGTGCAACTGCGGCGTGCAGCGGCGACGACGCTCCGCGAGGATGTCCCGTGAACAGCCATTGCGTCGGATTGTTTGATGCCGTGGGAGGCAGACCATCCGGGAACTGTTCGCGTGCGACCTCTCGCCAACGCTCGACGTCGAAGGGCACCTTTGCCAAGGTAGCCGCCGTGACCTTCAACGCTTGGTCGATGGCGCGAATGTCTGCCGAGTACTCCTCCGAGGTGCAGTAGGCGAGAATCGCAGGGATCAGCTCGGGGTCCTGCGGACAGAGAACGCCGACGTTGTCGTCGAATACCTCGCCCGCATAGAGGAAGGCGCGAAGCCCGCTCATCTTGCTGACGGCGACGCCAGCCGTTCCCCAAAGCGCTTGGCCCCGAATCATGCAGCCGTTCTCGGCGAGCAGTCCCGGGTCATCAACGCCAACCAACGAAACAAGGTAGCGACCGGACCACAAGTCTCCCTCGAGCGGCGAATCGAGCCACGGCGTCATCTCCGACGAGAGACCCGGCAGCTCCCAGAAGCACCGGTGGTAGTGCGGGCTATCGCCGGTCGTGCTGCCCTTCCCGGGCGTCGCGAAGACGCTCAGGAGCTTTGCGCTCTGCTCGAGCGAACCAACAACGATGCGAGCATCCGGGTTCTTGAGCTGCGCATCCTGCTCGAACAGGCGCGCTTCACGAGAGACGAGTGCAGCGGCCTTCTTGCCGGGGGAATCGTCTTGGCTCATGTCCAAGCCGAGAAAGCGATGTTCGTGGGGTTTCTGCGCGGTGATCCCGAGCAGGCTAACATTCACGACCTCCCCGGAGATCGTCTCGAAGGCACCTGCACCAAGCCGCGCAGCGAACGCCCACTCGTAATCGCGAAGCAGGCGCTTGCGCAGATGCTTGTAGGTGCCCAAGAACAACATCTCGTTGATCGAGACGACCGCGATCGTGCCGCCCGGCGCGGCGATGCGCAGGCATCGGTCCACGAAGGCACACGCAAGATTCCCCTTCGCGTCATCGTGGAAGTGCTCGCAGTGCTCCTGCAGCGCCTCGGTCTGCTTGCCGCGCTTGAGGTAGGGCACATTGGTGGCGATGAGCGTGTATCGCTCAGCAAGGATCGCCGCCGCGCGTGCGATGCCCTGCGCGACAACAGCGAGTTCGGCGTCTTCGGACTTTTCAGACGCTAGCGCCGCCGAAAGGAGATCTCGAATCTTGTCGAAGTGAGCGACGAACAGCTCGCCGCCTACGCGCGTCGGGTCGATGAGCGAGCCCAGCGTCGGTGCCTGACGGAACAGCTCATAGAGTTGCTTCATGGCGCCCTCAGCGAGAGCGTTGCCGGCGCCGAGTCCCGTCCACGCTGCGACGGGCGCATTAATGCCGAGGCCGGAACACGCGAGGTTCAGCGCCGGTAGTGGTCTGTACCCGGCGAGCTTCCATGCGCACAGAGCGACGTTGAACGCGGCGATCTGCGTGCAGCGCGGGTCGAGCT
>JABFRG010000830.1 GCA_013141295.1 Polyangiaceae bacterium | reverse complement strand
CTTCTAGGCAATCCTCCGAGCCCGAGCCCGAGCCCGAGCCCGAGCCCGAGCCCGAGCCCGAGCCCGAGCCCGAAGCATTTTCTTGCTCCGAGCGCCGCGAGGGCGTCGCTCGCTCCTTCCGCGAAGTTTCTCCAAATCGAAGGGTGGGCTCGTACGTCCAAGGCCCATGCGCCCGCACCTTCGCGTTCTGTCTCCCTGTGACGAGGATTTCGACGCCATGGCCGGCTACGGCGCTGCGCGGCACTGCGAGCGCTGCTCCACGGCCGTCCACGCGCTCGAAACCGAGGCCGACCTCGATGCGCTCCTCGACCGGGCGCGGGCCGAGCAGCGCCCCAAGGTGTGCGTGCGATTCCGTCACGACGGAACGGGGCGGGCGCTCCTCCGCGCCACGGCCGTGGCGGCGGCCGCGGTGGGGGTGATGGCCTGTTCCGGCGCCGACGGCGCGCGGCCCCAGGTGGGCCCCGCGGTGGCGCAGCCGGCACCGCTCACGGTGGAGACCGACGCCGGCACCGAGCACTACATGCTCGGCGAGTACATGGTGCCCGAGGATCCGAAGGTCAAATCGCACTGCCGCGTAGGCCCCGACGGCAAGCCGATTCCCGAAGGCAAGTGAGCGTGCCTCAGCGGCGGCGGAGCGCGCGGCGCTGAACGACCACCAGAATTGCCAGGCCCACGGTGACCGCGGGCCAGAGCACGAAGAAGAGGAAGGCGTTGGTGTCGCGGTAGGTGACGCCGAGCAGGTTCGCCGAGCGGATCATGAAGTCCACGCAAGCGGCGTACACCAGGATGCCGAGCTTCATCATGCTCGCCCTCGCGCTCGCCGGGCCCGCAGCGCCAGACGTTGGCGTATCGCCACCACCGCCAGCACGTACATGAGGCCCGGCCAGAGCACACAGAACACCAGCAGGTTGGCGCTCCCGTAACCCACGTCGCGGCGCCCCGAGAGCTGGCTCCCCAGGGCGAAGAGCCCGTGAATGGTGCGCCCGAAGAGGCCGGCGTCGCCGGTGAGCGCGGAGGGCAGAACGGCGCGATGCGGGCAGCCGTGATTGTGGCAGTACCAGGTGCAGCGCGCGGTCTCCCGCGGCTCGCTGGGTATTGCCGTACGGAACATGGGGCTCCCCGCGGCGAGCACCGAGAGGAAAAGACCGGCCGGGAGCACGATGGGCGCGGCGTAGATCAGAAGCGCGGTGCTTCGCTTCACGCGGGGCTCAGGAGTGGCGGTACGCCTTGCCGGCGCGGCGCTCGTCTTTTTCCACGCGGCCGTCGCGCAGGGTCACCACGCGCGGCATGCTCTCGGCGAGCCCGACGTTGTGGGTCACCACCACGATGGTGGTGCCGCGCTCTTCGTTGATCTTGAAGAACAGATCGTGAATCTGCTCGCTGGTCTTGGAGTCGAGGTTGCCGGTGGGCTCGTCGGCCAGGAGGAGCTTGGGCTCGAGCACCAGCGCACGGGCCAGCGCGACGCGCTGCTGCTCGCCGCCGGAGAGCTCGCCGGGCCGGTGGAGCATACGGTCCTTGAGGCCCACCTGCTCCAGGATGGCGCTGGCGGCGGGGATCAGAGACTCCTTCTTGCGACCCTGGATGAGCCCGGGCATGACCACGTTCTCGAGGGCCGTGAACTCGGGCAGCAAGTGGTGGAACTGGAACACGAAGCCGATGGTCCGGTTGCGCAGGTTGGCGAGCGCGTCGCTGGAGAGCTTGGTGAGCTCCTCGCCGGCGATGCGGAGCGAGCCGCTGGTGGGCACGTCCAGGGTGCCGATGCAGTGCAGGAAGGTGGACTTGCCGGCGCCCGACTGCCCCACCACGCCCACCACCTCGCCCTCGCCGATCTCCACGTCGATGCCGCGAAGCACTTCGAGCTTCCGGCCCATGTGTTGAAAGGACTTCTTTACGTCTTTGGCGATGACAAGGGACATGGGTGGCGTCGACTTTTACCACGGGCGCGACCGGAATCCGCCCTCGATTTGCGCCGGAGAAATGCCGTCGCTCAGCGAATTTCCACGAGCTCGACGTCGAAATGGAGCGTCGAGTTCGGGGGAATCTTCCCGTTGCCCATGCTCTTGGACCCGTAGGCCAGGCCCGGGGGAATGACGAGCTTGCGCTTGCCGCCCACCTTCATGCCCGAGACGCCCATGTCCCAGCCCTTGATGACTTGCCCCTGACCCAGCTTGAACTCCAGCGGTCCGCGCCCCGACGAGCTGTCGAAGACGCTGCCGTCGGCCAGGTGACCCGTGTAATGTACACGGACGCTGTCGCCGGTGCGAGCCGCCGGGCCCTTGCCCACCTCGACGTCGGTGATGGAGAGCCCGCCCACCACGGTGCGCGCTTCGCTCATGCGCGGCGCGTCTTCCGCCGCGTCGTCGTCGCCGGCCTTCTTGTTGTCTTCGACGATCTTCGCGTAGAGCTTGTCGCGGGTGGCGATGCCGGTGGAGAGCAGGGTCTCCGCGTGCTTCTGCTCGCGATCGATGACGCCGCGCCAGGTGTCGAGATCCTTGAAGCCGATGCGCTCGCCGACCTCGCGACCGTTCACCAGGGCGAAGCTGCAGCGGTTCACGCCCAGCTTCTCGGCCACCGCGTAGTCGGCATCGACCTGGGCGTGGACCTTGGGCGAAGCCATGGCGGCGCGCAGGGCGGGGACGTCGTAGACGCCGGCCTGCTTGGCCCAGTCGAGGACGTCCTCCTCGGAGGCGTTTGCGTCGGGGCGGCGATACGCTGCCTCGAGGAACGCGTAGAAGGCGCCAGCGCCGCCTTGACCGGCGACCGCCTGCGCGGCCTCCGCCAGGTGACGCGCGCGATCGTGCGAGGCCTGAGCGCCGGTGCGCGCGTGACGGAACACGATGCGCAGCTTGGTGGGGCCGTAGGAGTCGCGGAGCACCCGCAGCATGCTGCTCTGGTCGGCGCAGGCGGCGTCGGCCAGGCTACCGAAGGCCACCAGCGTGACCGGCGCCAGCGCGTCGCCCCAGGCGGGAGAATGGGCGGCCACGTGCGGCTGCACGTCGGCGGTGCTCTCGGCCGCGTCGGCCTTCTTGGGCGTCTGCGCTTCTTGCACCGAGCCGCCGCATGCCACGAGAACCACGCCGACAGCGGCAAAGGAAAAGGAACGCATGATCATCACTCGTAGCGAAGGCCTTCCACCGGGCGGAGGCGCGAGGCGGCGAGGGCAGGGTAGATGGTGGAGAGCGTGCAGATGGTGAGCGAGGCCAGGGCGACGCCCAGGAACTCCCACCCGCTCACGTTGATGGGCAGCCTATCGATGTAATATACATCGGGATCGAGACGCAGACCGAACCAGCTCACCCCCGAGCAGAGGGCGAGACCGGTGGCCACCCCGAACACCGTCCCGATGGCGCCGATGATGACGCCCTCGATCATGAAGGTGCGGAGAATCGAGCCGTCGGTGGCCCCGATGGCCTTCAAGATGGCTATCTCCTTCCCCTTCTCGGTGACCATCAAGAGCAGCGTGCAGATGATGCAGAAGCTCGCCACCATGATGGCGATGGACAGGATGACGTAGGTCGCGAACTTCTCGAGCTTGAGGGCGGAGAAGAGGTTCTTGTTGATCTCGCGCCAGTCGCGAACCCGGAGCTCCGGACGCCCCACCGCCGTCTTCACGCCGCCCGTGTAGAGCTCCACCCGCTCTGCGCTCTGGGTCTTGACGTCGATGACGCTCACCTTGCCCGGCACCTGGAAGTACTCCTGGGCGGTGTCGATGGTGGTGTAGACGTGGGTCGCGTCGTACTCGTACATGCCGCTGTAGAAGATGGCCGCCACGCGGAACTTCTTGGTCCGGGGCATGATGCCCATGGGGCCGAGATCGCCGAGCGGCGAGACCAGCGTCACCTCGTCGCCCACCAGCACGTGGATGGTCTTCGCCAGCTCGCGCCCCACGATGAGGCCGGGACGGATGGGCGCGGCGGGCACCGCGGCCTTCACCGCGGGGTCGATGCCGTCGTCGAGGAAGGTGAAGCTCGGGCCCTTCTTGAAGGGCTCGCCGTGGGCGCCGATGCCGATGATCTCGTCGGCCGGCAAGTCGACCAGCTTCTCCGGGTGCTCGAGGTACTCGAACTTGCCCACCTCGATGTTGTTGGGCAGCTCGATGACGCTTCGGATGCTCCCCGGATCGATACCGCGCACGATGACGCCCGCCAGGTTGGAGGAGCTGGAGATCATGCACTCGCCGTGGACCACCGGGGTTGCCCCCACCACCTGCGGATCGGCGCGCACTCGGTCGAGCACGCTCTCGTAGTCGGCGAACGGCGCGCGGCTCTCGGTGTCGATGACGATGTGGGCGTTGTTGCCCAGGATCTTGCGCTTGAGGTCCTGGCTGAAGCCGCCCATGACGCTGGTGACGCTGGAGAGCGTGCACGAGCTCACCGCCACGCCCATGATGGAGAGCAGGCTGATGATGGTGAGAAAGCCGCTCTTCTCGGCGCGCACGTGACGGGCGCCGACGAAGAACGAGAAGCTGCGGCGCTCCAGCACGTCGAGGATGCGCGGCACCAGGAGCCCCAGGAGCCCGGCCAACGCGAAGACCCCGCAGAGGATGGCGCCGGCGCGGATGGCGGTGTCCTTCACCGAGAACTGCGAGCCGTGGAGCTCCGGCAGCCGGAGGGCCCAGAAGGTGAGGCCGGCGAAGAGCGCCCCGAAGAGGATGAACGCGTTGCGCGCCAGCGGGCCGGTGCGGTCCTTCAGCAGCTGGGCGATGCCGACGATGGCCGGTCCGCTGCACCAGATGAGCTCGGTGAAGTAGGCGAGGGAGGCCGCGGCCACGATGAAGATCACCGGGCTCTTGAGCGTGCTCGAGTGCACGAACGCCATGATGCCGAAGGCCACACCCCAGGCCGAGGCGATGACCACCATGGCCACGATCCAGGCCGACCACAGGCGCGGCACGAACTCGCGGTACCAATCCCGGAAGGACTTGGACGCGATGAGCTGGACGACCCAGACGAGAGTGAGAATCGCGGGCATGGGTTATTTCGCGTCCGGCCGCAGCAAGGGGAAGAGGATGACGTCGCGGATGGAGCCCTGGTTGGTGAGCATCATGGTGAGGCGATCGATGCCCATGCCGAACCCGGCGGCCGGCGGCATCCCGTACTCGAGGGCGCGGATGTAGTCCTCGTCGTAGTCCATGGTCTCCTCGGCGCCCTTGGACTTCTTGTCCACCTGGTCGCGGAAGCGCGAGGCCTGATCGTCGGGATCGTTGAGCTCGCTGAAGGCGTTGCACAGCTCGCGGCCGTGCACGAAGAGCTCGAAGCGATCCACCAGCGCCGGGTTCTGGTCGTTGCGGCGCGCGAGCGGCGAGGTCTCGTACGGGTAGTCCTTCACGAACACCGGCAGGCTCTTGGTCCCGTCGGCGCTCCTGTAGTCCTCGGGCAAGAACGGCTCCACCAAGTACTCGTAGGCGGAGAACAGGCGCTCCCCGTCGTTCTCGCACTTGAGGAATCCCTTGCGGAAGTTGCCCCAGTCGAGGCCCTTGGCGCGGGGCGAGGACTTGCTCCACTCCTTGATGCGATCGCCGAAGTCCGGCTGGAGCAGGCGCACGAGGCCCATGCCGCCCTCGGTCTCCACCGCCTTGGCCCAGTCACCGATGCCGGTGCGGAGCGCGCCGTCCTTCACTGCGTCGTTCATGGGAAGGCGCAGGAAGGGCTCGTCGAAGGTGAACGCGCGCCCGGCCTTCCACTTGGCGTGGGCGTCGGGCATGGTGGCCTTCAGCCGCGCGTCGATGCCCCGGAGCATGACCTCGGTGAAGTCCATGAGGTGATCGTAGGTGGCGTAGGCCTGGTAGAACTCGAGCATGGTGAACTCGGGGTTGTGCCGGGTCGAGAGGCCCTCGTTGCGGTAGCAGCGGCCGATCTCGTAGACCCGCTCGAGGCCGCCCACCAGGAGCCGCTTCAAGAAGAGCTCCGGCGCGATGCGCATGAAGAGGTGGAGATCGAGCGCGTTGTGGTGTGTGTCGAAGGGGCGCGCCGCGGCGCCGCCGATGAGCGTGTGCATGGTGGGCGTTTCCACCTCGAGAAAGCCCGAGTCGTCGAGCATGGCGCGGGTGGCGCGCACGATGGTGCTGCGGGCGCGGAACACGTCGGACACGTCCGGGTTGGCGATGAGGTCGACGTAGCGCTGCCGATAGCGGGTCTCCACGTCGGAGAGGCCGTGCCACTTCTCGGGGAGCGGCCGGAGCGACTTCGTGAGCAGGCGAATGCGCTGCGGGGTCACCGAGAGCTCGCCGCGCTTGGACGCGGTGAGGCCGCCTTCGGCCTCGATGATGTCGCCCACGTCGAGGCCCTCGAGACGGGTGTATTCTTCACCCATCGCGCCTTGGTCGAGGAGCAGCTGAACTTCGCCGGAGCGGTCGCGCAGCTTGATGAACGAGAGGCCGCCCGCGGAGCGGAGGGCGATGACCCGGCCCCGGACGTGGAACACCTTGCCGGTGGTGACGGCCTTCACCGCTTCTTCGGCGTACTTGCCGTCCTCGCTGCGGGCGGTGGCGACGGAGCTGCGGAGCGCACCGATGTCCACCGTGACCCCCTGGTTCTTGGGGGCGACATCGTTGGCGAAGGGGTTCTCCTGGCGGGCGCGGACGCGCTGCGCCTTCTCCCGGCGGCCTTCGATGATCGCGTGCTCTGCGCCTTTGCTTTCTTCGGTGGACATGGCAGCCCTGCTTCTAGTCGGTAGCGGCGCCAGGGTAAAGACGCAGGTTCCCCGGCGGTACCGAAGGAAACAGCGGAAAAACGTGGATATTCCCCGCGAGAGGCTCGGCCTCGACGGCGCGGCGTGGTAGGGAGCGCCGCCAAGGAGGGGGGCGAGTGCCCCGAAAGAAGGCATGGGCATGGAACGAGTGTGCTGCATTCTCGCGGCCTGCGTGACGATGCTAGCGCTTGCGTGCACCAAGAGATCGGAGCCGAAGGCGGACCACCCCCCACCGCCGTCCAGGGCCACCAGCGCCGCGCCAGTCTCCACCGTGCCGGGCCCGGTTGCTTTGCCGGAACCCGTTCCCGACGGCGCGCCGTTCGCGGCGACCGAGGCGCAGGGACACTTGCCGCAGGAGCAGATCCAAAGGATCGTTCGCGAGCGCTTCGACGTCTTTCGGGAGTGTTACGACGACGGTCTTCGCCGCAATCCGTACCTCGAAGGACGCGTCAGCGTTCGCTTCGTGATCGATCGTCAGGGCCGAGTGCCGCTCGCCGAGCCCACCGCCGATACCAACCTGCCCGCGCCGTCTGTCGTGGCGTGCGTGGTGAAGGGCTATCGATCACTCACGTTTCCCAAACCTGTCGGGGGAATCGTCACCGTGATCTATCCCATGTTCTTCACGCCTGGCGACGACTGAGGTGCGCTCCACGCGGCGCAGTGCCGCGCCGGCCCAAGCCCGGTCAACGCCCGAGCGAGGGCGCGTCTTACAGCGGGAATCACCGAAAAATGACCGGCGGAGAAAGAACGCGGTGTCGACCCTTTCTCGTGAATGCAGCACGCGGGGGCGCGTCTACCCGCCCCATGAAGACGCTTCTCTTTCGCTCGCTTGGTCCGGCGCTCCTCCTCTTCGCCCCTTGGCTCGCTCACTGCAGCGACGCCGCACCCGCGGTGGGTACCGGAGGCCCTGGCGACGGCGGCGAAGTAGTGGATGGCGGAGCCGGAGGCGACGCCGCCGAGGTGCCTCTGGTGGATCACGCGATCGCGGAGAACTTGAGTCGCGTGGTGGCGCTCGCAGCCACCGACGACGCGCTCTATGCCGCGGTGGGGCCCACGCTGCGGCGGTACGACCTCAAGACCAACGAGGTCTCCACCCTCTGGAGCACCGACGCTTCGTACTCGCCGGAGGTGAGCGGCGTGGAGATCCTCGGCGAGACGCTCTACGCGACCGATCGCTCCACCGTCCACGCCATGGATCTCGCCGGAGGGAGCGGTAAGAACCTGCTCGCCATGACCCACTACATGGGCAACCAGAAGAGCAACGTCACCTGGCACCTGGGCGCCAGCGGCGCCTACCGATTCGCCTACGACGAGGCCAACCTGGTGCGCTTCGCGGCCGATGGCACCGGGACCCCGACGCGCAGCAAGATCACCAACTTCTTCTACCTCCTGCCGGCCGGCGGAAACCTGTGGCTGGTCTCGCACTTCGACGACTACACGATTCGCGTGGTCCCGGCGAGCAGCCCCACCACCACCTTCCTGAGCTTCGACGCCAGCGACACCGGCAACGTGAAAGAGCACGGCGACAAGCTCGCGGCCAACACCAAGTACGTGTATTCCGCAGAGACGGCGGGGCAGACCTCGAAGCTGGTTCGCTACGACAACCCCACGCGCGCCGGCGCACCGGTCCGCAAGACGCTCGGTACGCTGGACGGTCCGCCGGAGCGGATGGTCGCCGACGAACAGAACCTGTTCGTCGGCACACAGACCTCGCTCACCCGGTACTCACTCGATGGCGCGGAGCCGAAGGTGCTCGTGGCCCGCGGCGCGCCGAGCCCGCTCGCGGTGAACAAGGACTACGTCTTCTGGGTCGAGTACGGCTCGGGCACCGGGACCGACAAGATCCGCGCGACCCCGCGATAGCTACAATGAGGTGTTCGACGGCGGCGCGGAGGGCAAACGCGCCAGGCTGGCCTTGAGCTCCGGCATGCGCAGGTGCGCGGCCTCGCGGCTCAGCTTGTCGACGCGCTCGCCGGTGACGCCGCAGAGCGACGCCAGCTCCCGGATGATGCCCAGCTCCTTCTCGTGAACGCTGCTGTTCACGTGGGCCACGGCGAGCGCGATGCGCAGGCCTTCCTCGGCGGCGTCGCAGTCGTGGAGAATGTCGGCGAGGAGGCGCAAACGCGGCTTCACGCCGGCGGCCTCGATGACCTCCTGGCTGGCGGTGACCAGATGGTCCACCACGCGCGTGGGTAGCTTCTCCCCGAGGGCGGTGGCGAAGAGCTCCTTCAGGAGCATCATCTCCGTCTCGTCGATCTTGCCGTCGGCGCGGGCGACCAGCACCCCCAGGTCGATGATCGGCGTGGGGTAGTAGCCCTGCGCAGCCAGCTTCTTCAGGAGCTCCTCGACGATGCCGCGGAAGTGGATCACGGGACGATCTCCGCGGAGCTCTTCCGCATCAGGGCTTCCATGCCGAGGCCCGGCTGAAGCTCCACCTGCAGCGCGTGCAGGCCTTCCAGCACCAGCGGGTCGGCGCCGGTGGCCTCGGCGTCGGCCAGGGTCGCCTTGAGCGTGGCGAGGCGCGCGCGTTCGAGCCCTCGCAGCGAGTTGGTCATCTGCAGCAGGGTCTCGAAGAGATCGCCCAGCTCGTCGCCTTTGCGCAGTCGCTCACCGATGACCAGGCGCCCGGTGCTGACCCGCCGGAGCAGGCGCCGCAGCTTGAGCACGGGCCCGACGATGCGCTGGGTGATGACGATACCCATGAACGACAGCACCACCAGGAGCACCAGCCCGGAGCCGATGAGCAAGAGCCGCATGCGCGAGACCCGGCCCCGGAGCTCGTCGCCCTGGCGCCGGAGATCGTCGAGATCGCTCTTGGCCCGCTTGTCGGTCTCGTCGAGCGCCTGGGTGAGCGTCTTGGCGAGCGCCGGGTTGTCGGCGGTGGCGAGCTCCACGTTCTGCCGGGTGAGGACGCTGTTGGTGCGCGACTCCTCCAGGGCCTTGGTGGCCTGCTCGGTGGCGATTCGTGCACTTTCCACCGATGCCCCGGCAGCTCCGTTGAGAACCACCCCCAGAAAGCCCATCACAGCCATCACCACGCCCACCAGGAGCGCGGTGTATTTCAGCTGGAATCGCGCATCCACCAGGTAGCGCGTGCGGCGAGCGTGGGCCATCGATGCAGATCGTAGTGGATGCCGCTACCCCGGGGCCAAGTTAAGGCCACACGCGCCGCCCGAGACCCCGCTACAGGCCGACCACGTCCACCGCGTAGAGCTTCATGTATGTGTAGGGTACATAGGAGAAGCCGCCGTCGCCGTAGTTGCGGCCCCAGGAGTTCTTCACCACGAAGTAGCCGCCGCCGTCGGCCACCGGGATGCCCTGCGGCAGGTCCCGGTTCTGCACGTAGCCCACCACGTGCACCGCGTGGAGACCCCGCGAGCCCGAGACGCGGTCGGCGACGAAGCCGTCGGCGCCGGGGCTGTCGAAGGCGCTCCCGACTTCCAGGCTCACCACCGCCGGCCGCTGGCCGATGTCGAGCATGAGCGCGAGCATGTTCATGACGAACGACTTGTCGGTGTAGTCGCTCATGGAGAGATGCGCGTGCGAGCGCTGATACCCCACCGGCGAGCTCTTCGCGTCCTGGGTGACGGCCATGCAGAACGTGCCGGTCGCGATGTTCACGCACATCCGGCGCGATTGGTGCGTGGTGTTGCTGCAGGTCTCGGTGTAGCCATCGCAGGAGTGCGTCAGGTCGTCTTTCCGCGACGACGAGGGGTTGTAGTTCCACCCGGCCTCGTAGGGCACGGTGTAGCCGCCGGCCTTCGCCATGCCGTCGAGCAGGCTCGAGGGCCAGATGCCGTCGCGGGTCTCGTTCGGATCCCAGTACAGCTTGCTCTGGGCGTAGAGGTTCTGCTCCGAGAGGTTGACGAAGCGCCCGCTGGCGCGGCCGTGGTCCATCTCCAGGGCGGAGGTGACGGCGAAGGCCGCGCAGGTCCCGCGGGACCCCTGGTTCTTGGGGCAGGTGACGAAGGCCTTGTTGGTGAAGCCAGCGCGAGTCATGAGGCCGTTCGGGGCGAACGTGCCGGCGCCGTAGCCGGAGCCGTCGCCGCCGTTGCCATAGCCGAGCTGCTTGTTGCAGTCCGGCGGCATGCCGGCGGTGGCGAAGCCGTAGATGCCGCCTCCGTCGCGGGCGTAGTTGACGATGCTCACCAGCTTGTCGCGCACCAGGACGTCGCTGAGCCCCGCGAGCTGTGCCGGCGAGGTGAAGAAGGCCGCGCGCTGACCGGTGGAGAGGCTCTGGTAGAAATGCGTGTAGAGTGCCTCCAGGTTCTCGCGGCTCCCGAAGCGGCGAATGCCCGCGGCCACGGCGGCGCGCTTGGCCTTGGGACCCAGGGTGCGCACGGTGCTGTCGGTGCCATTGGCGAGCTTGATGCGCAGGTCGTAGTCGCCGTCGGCGCGAACCGTGAGGGCCGCGTCGCCGGGATCCGGCACCCGCGCCAGCAGATCGGTGAGGTCCTGCGCGTCCGGATGGCCAGCGGTGAAGTCGGCGATGGACTTCTCGTCCTCTACTTCCCGCGCCTTCTCGGCGGCTTCGTCGTCGGCGCGCTGCTTGGGGCCGAGGAGCCGGCCGCCGTTGGCCAGCGCCTTCTTGAAGTCGTCGAGGGCGACGAGCTGTGCGTCCGCGGGCACGGGCGCACCGGAAGGACCCCAGGCGTCGGCGACGTCGAGAGAGGTGTCGCCAGCCGCACCCGGAGTGGGCTGGGGAGCACCCCCCGACGAAGACGACGACGGTGTGCCGTCGACCGCACAGGCTGCGAGCGCCAGGGAGAGGCCGGCAAGGGAGAGGCAGGTACGCGAGCGAAGGATGCGCATGATGGGAGAGCTCCAGGCGAGAGGGAAAGAGAAGGCGACGCGCGTTGCCGTCGTCTCCTCACCGTGCGTCGCGGCCGCGCACTCCACACGTCGCCCAAAGGGCCTGGGGCCTGCGATCGCCAGCTGTGCCACGCGGCACAACTCCGGGACAGTGCGATCCCTGGGGCCTCCATCGCGCACCCATGAAGGTCGGCAAAGTCTCGGGAATTACCCGGAATACGGGGGTGAACCGGACGGCACATGGCTTGCTGAAGGTGGTGTGCCGCTTGGCACTGGAGGCTCTCATGAACCGCATCGCCCTGGCTACTGCTTCGACCCTCGCGCTCGGAC
>JABFRG010000716.1 GCA_013141295.1 Polyangiaceae bacterium | reverse complement strand
TCCGGTCGACGCGGCGCCCAGGGTGAAGAGCGCGAAGAGGGCGAGCGAGGCCAGCGTGCGAAGCAGGTAGCCGAGCGCCAGGGAACCGGCGTTGCGCCGCGCAGTCCGCAGCCCCAGCACGAAGGCCGCGAGGACGCCGCGTCGACCGGAGGCGAGCGCCGCGTGGCCCAGATCGCGCACGGCGCCGATGGCCACCGCGAAGAGGCCGCCGAGCCCCAGGATGGCCAGGCCCACCAGGTCGGCCCGCGGCGCGCCCATGCGTGCCGAAAGCTTGTCACTGGCAACTTCGGCGAGGAACCCGAACAGTCCCAGCACCAGCCCTTGCACGAGCGCCAGCGCCGCCGTGATGCCGAGGCCGCGGCCGTACAGCATCGTGGCGCGGCCCATGGCCACACCCGGTCGCGCGCCGCGCAGCCGCGACAGGTACGAAAGCGTCATCCACGGGCGGATCAGCACCGAGATGGCCGTCGTCACCGCGAAGGTGGCGAAGATGCCGGTGAGCGCCGCCGGCTGATGGAACACGAAGTCGACGAGGCCGAGGGCGCCGTCGCCCACGATGGCCGCATCGCCGGTGGGCGCATTGCCGGAAGCCACGCGCATCGTCTCCTTGACCTGGTAGCCGACCACCAGGCCGAAGCCAGCATCCACCAGCAGGAGCAGCAGCGCGGCCAGCGGGTGACGCCTGGCCCGGGGCTCGCGGCGTTCGCTCATGGAAGCACCCCGCCCAGCAACGTCTCCACCCAGAAGGATGTATGATCCATGGTCTTGCGGAAGCTGCCCGGCTCTCCGAAGACGTTGTTGGAACGGTCGCCGTCGAGGAGCACCCGATGCTCCGGATCCACCTCGATGGACCGCGGCCGCCTTGCGTGCGTGAAGTCGAGCCGGGCGCTCTCGGCGTCGCCGGCAAAATGCAGGGTCTCGCTCTGACCGTCTTCGTAGGTGATGCGTACGTCCACCGGAAGCTGGAGGGTGCCGCGGCGCATGAGCGAGAGGGTGCCGTCGTAGCCGCTTCCCGCGCCGGGCGGCCGCGTCTCGCGCTTGCCCCCTTGGTCGAAGACGCCGGCCGCGGTGGTGCGGGGACCGCGGCTGAGGCCGCCGATGGAGTAGTCGACCCAGCCCTTCTCGAAGAGCGCGCGCCGGGCGTTCTCCGCGGCGCCCTTGCCCATCTCCGCCTCGATGCACCCGAGAAAATCCCGGGGCTCCGGGTGCTGGAAGCGAAAGGCGCGGGCGTAGCGGCCCATGGCGCGGTCCATGCTCACCTTGCCGTAGGTGCGCGCCAGCGTCTCGAGGATCGTCGCCGTCCGCGCGTACACCAGGCGCCCGTAGTCGCGGCCGGTGAGGAACTCCGACGCGGGCTTGGCCACCGCTTCGTCGTGCTGCGCGTCGTGCGAAACCACCGCCTGGACGGCCACGTCGCTCACCGCAAGCCCCAGGAGCGCGCCGCCCGACGCATCTCCTTTCCAGGCCGCCAGAGACTCGGACTCGGCGTAGCTGTTGAGACCTTCGTCGAGGAACGGCCAGGCCAGCTCGTTCGTGGCGAGTAGCCCGTAGAAGTACTGGTGCCCGAACTCGTGGATGGTGATCTGCTCGATGGTCCCCACGGCGCGCGGCGTGTACCAGGGCCCGCCGGTGGTGATGAGCGTCGGGTACTCCATGCCGCCGGCTTCACCGGCGCCGTCGTTCGGCGGATGCACCACCGTGAGCACGTCGTAGGGGTAGGGGCCGTAGCGCTCGCGAAAATGCGGCAGCGCGAAGCGGAGGGTCTCGAGCTCCCGCTCCAGCACCGCCTCGTAGCCGCGCGGATAGAGCGCGTGCACCGCCACCCCATCGATGCGCTCGTCGCGGACCTCGAAGCGGTCCCAGGCAGTGAACGCGAAGTCGTGCACGTCGGTCTGCACGTGTCGTTCGATGCGCCGGCCCCCCTGGACCTTGCTCTCCTTCACCGGGCCCGTGGCGCCGATGCGAAAGGCCTCGGGTACGTCCACCGTGACGTCGTAGGTGCCGTAGTCGGCGTAGAACTCCGCAAGGTGGTGGAAAGGGAAGTGCGTGAAGGTGCCGTCCTTCTCGAGCTTGGCGAGCTTCGGAAACCACTGGCCGGCGAAGTGAAAGGAGCCGGAGAACCCGGTGCGCTCGACGATGCTGGGCAAGTGGTCGTCCCACTCCATCGCCAGCTCCACCTGCTCGCCGGGCGCGATGGCGCGGGGCAGGGGAACCCGCACGTCGGTCTCGTCGTCGTCGCCGGGCCGGCTCTTTTCCGCCTGCGGCCAGAGATCTTTCCCCTCGAAGGCGAAGCGCCGCACGTCGATGGTGCCCCATGAGGCCGGGCGCGAGCTGCCGCGGAAGGCGCCGATGGGCTCTCGCAAGAACACCGAGCGCTCGTTCTTGAAGGCGTTCAGGTACAGGTGCACCCACAGCTCGGAGACCGGCTTTTCGCTGCGGTTGGTGAACCGCACGGAACCCTCGCCACGAATGGTGTGGGCCGCGGGATCGAGGGTCGCGCGAAGCGTGTAATCTGCAATCGAATCGGGGTGAGGAGCCAGCGGCGCGGGTACCTGGGGAAGCCAGTCGGCGCGCGGCGACCCTTCGCCCAGCGCGACGGCGAAGGCAGCGAGAAGGAGGGCGGGGGCACGGCGCCGCATGGAGCGCAGTGTACTCCGCAGGAGGGACTTCACGCCGGGTTCTTCGCGGCGGCCACCGCGGCGAGCACCGCGTTCACGCAGGTGGTGGCGTCGCCTTCGGGGCCGAGCCCGAAGAAGTACGTGCCCGGGCGACCTTCGTGGCCGGGAAACCCGGAGATGGTGAGGCCGTCGTCCTCCGGCGCGTCGATGCGTCCGGCGAACTGCGCGGCGACGCCGCTGCCGCGGACCACCGAGGCCTGGAGCAAGGGGAGGCTCATGACCGAAGCGCCGCGCACCGCGCCCGCGGTCCCCACCAGCAGATGCGTGGCGTGGAGCACCAGCAGCATGTCGTGCTCGGCGTCGGGGTCCGCCGGGTTGCTCCGGCGCTTGAACATCTTGCCGAAGAGACCGGTGGCCGGCGGGTTTTCCCGGTGCGTGACCCACGCCTGGGTCGATACCAGGTTGATGTGCTTCGCGTCCGCGTGGGTGATGAGCGCGTTGCGCAGCGTGGTCGGCAGGTTGGCCACGGCGCAGAGGCGGGTTTGGCTTCGGTAGAGCGGGGGGGCCATAGGCGCCTCAACCTATCATGGCGCTCAGCCGAAGAGCCCGAGCTGCGGCGTGGGCCGACGAAAGGAGGGCTCCGGCGGCTCCTCGTAGGGGCGCTCCGGCGAATAGGTGCGGAAGCCGCATCGCTTGGCGCTGGCCTCGAAGAGCTGGGCCACGTGCTCGGCGTAGGTGCCGCTGCCCCGCTGCCGGGTGCCGAACTCGGCGCGATAGAGCTCGCCCTCGTGGGCCTCGCGAATGCGCCGGAGGATCTTCTCGGCGCGCAGCGGCATGGCGGCCTTGATGCGGGTCTCGAAGACCTCCTTCACCGCGCCCGGGAGCCGCAGCAGCACGAACCCCGCGCTCTTCGCCCCGTGATCCCACGCCGCCGCCAGGATCGCCGGGATCTCTTCGTCGCTCAGGCCAGGGATCACCGGCGCCACGCTCACCCCGACCTCGATGCCGGCGTCGGCCAACCGCCGCATGGTGCGGAGCCGCACCGCCGGGCTCGGGGCATAGGGCTCGAGGGCCCGGGCGCGCTCGGGGTCGAGGAACGGAACGCTGATGCCCACGTAGAGCTGCGTGCAACGGGCGAGCGCAGTGAGCACGTCGATGTCGCGCTCGATGAGCGCCGACTTGGTGATGATCCCCACCGGGTTGCGGTACGCGAGGCAGACCTCGAGGCACGCGCGGGTGAGCTGGAGCTTGGACTCGATGGGCTGGTAGCAGTCGGTGACGCCGGAGAACACCACCCGCTCGCCCTTCCAGCTCTTCTTGTCGAAGGCCTCGCGGAGCAGCGCCGCGGCTTCCCGCTTCACCACGATCTTGCGGTCGAAGTCGGTGCCGGCGCCGAAGCCCAGGTACTCGTGGGTGGGGCGCGCGTAGCAGTAGGCGCACGCGTGCATGCAGCCGCGGTAGGGGTTGATGGAGTAGCTGAACCCGATGTCCGGACTGGTGTTCTTCGAGAGGATCGCCCGCGTGTGATCCTCCAGGATGTGCACGTCGGCGTCGGGGGCCTGACCCTCGTCGTACTCGAGGTCCCGGGCATCGAAGCGCGAGTTGGGGTTCTGTACCGGGAGCTTTCGCACCCGCCCAGTATACCTTACATTTGTTCAGTGTCCAGGTCTGGTCCTGGTTTCCCGTCCGCCGGAAAGGGAGAATCGGGCACGGAGCACGGGCACGAGGGGGTGGAGGCTGCGTGTGGCGGCTCTGCTCGGTGAACGGAAGAGTTGCGTGCATACCGCACGCACTGTCTATGGTCTCGAATCTGTCTTCCATCGGCCGCCACGATGGTTCGATCTCGATGCGCGGCAGTGGCGAAGATCGCCGCTCGCGTCGGAGCGACGAACCGCACAGCGCCGAAGGCTTCTCGTCCCCACGTGCCCGTGCCCGTGCCCGTGCCCGCGCCCGTGCCCGTCTCGCGGAGAGTAGAGCTCGCGCTAAGGCCCTACACCACAAAGACGACGGCCCGCACGCGGATGGCGTGCGGGCCTCGAACCGAGCTGGCGATTGGTGGCTAGTGCAGCGTGGGTGCGGGCTTGGCCCGGCCGCTGTCGGGGCCGTGACTGTCGTACGAAAACGTGAGCTTGCCTTCGGTCACGTCGACGCGCACCGCGCCGCCGTGCTCGAGCTTGCCGAAGAGGAGCTCCTCGCCCAGCGGGCGCTTGAGCTCTTCTTGAATGACCCGCGCCAGGGGCCGCGCGCCCATCTCCGGATCGTAGCCCTTCTCCGCCAGCAGCTTTCGGGCGCCTTCGGTGACGGTGATGGTCACGTCCTTCTCCAGGAGCTGCACCTCGAGCTCGCGGACGAACTTGACGACGATGCTGTCCATGGTGTCCGGCGAGAGCGCTGCGAAGTCCACCCGGGCATCCAGGCGGTTGCGGAACTCGGGTGAAAAGAGTCGCTTGTACTCTTTCTCCGCGTCCCCCAGCGCCTGACCGCCTGCGAAGCCCACCGCGCGTCGCTGCAGATCGCGGACGCCGACGTTGCTGGTCATGATGAGGATGACGTGACGGAAGTCGGTGGTCTTGCCGTTGTTGTCGGTGAGGCGCCCGTGGTCCATGACCTGGAGCAGGATGTTGAAGACGTCCGGATGGGCCTTCTCGATCTCGTCCAGGAGCAGCACCGCGTGCGGCGTCTTGGCGATGGCCTCGGTGAGGAGGCCGCCCTGATCGAAGCCCACGTAGCCGGGCGGCGCGCCGATGAGGCGCGAGACCGAGTGGCGCTCCATGTACTCGCTCATGTCGAAGCGCACGAACTGGATGCCCATGGTCTTCGCCAGCTGCTTGGCGGCCTCGGTCTTACCGACGCCGGTGGGGCCGGTGAGGAGGAAGCTGCCGATGGGCTTCTCGGGGCTGCGCAGGCCGGCCCGGGAGAGCTTGATGGCGCTCACGAGCTCGGTGAGCGCTGCGTCCTGGCCGAAGACCGCCTTCCGGAGATCGCCTTCCAGATCGAGGAGCTTCTTGCGGTCGTCGCCCACCACCTCGCGCGGGGGAATGTGGGCCATCTTGGAGAGCACGGTCTCCACGTCGACCACGTCCACCACGCCGCCCTTGCCCTTGGAGAGCTTGATGGCGGCGCCCGCCTCGTCCACCAGATCGATGGCCTTGTCGGGGAGCTTCCGGTCGTGCAGATAGCGCGCCGAGAGGGTGGCCGCGGCCTCGATGGCCGCCACCGTGTAGGTGACGCCGTGGAACTCCTCGTACTGCTTCTGGATGCCCTTGAGGACCTTGATGGTGTCCTCCACGCTGGGCTCGTTCACGTCGATCTTCTGGAAGCGACGGGCGAGGGCCCGGTCTTTCTCGAAGTTCTGGCGGTACTCGTCGAAGGTGGTGGAGCCCACGCAGCGGAGGCGCCCGGAGGCGAGGGCGGGCTTGAGCAGGTTCGAGGCGTCCATGACGCTACCGCGGGTGGAGCCGGCGCCCACGATGGTGTGGATCTCGTCGATGAAGAGGATGGCCCCTTCGATCTTCTGCAGAGCCTTCACCACCGCCTTCACGCGCTCCTCGAACTGGCCGCGGAACTGGGTGCCGGCGATGACCGCGCCCATGTCGAGCGAGTACACGGTGGAGGCGAGGAGGGAGGGGGGCACGTCGCCTTCGACGATCTTGCGCGCCAGGCCCTCCACGATGGCGGTCTTGCCGACGCCGGGATCGCCCACCAAGATGGGGTTGTTCTTCTTCCGGCGGGCGAGGATCTGCACCATGCGGTCGACCTCGGTGCTTCGCCCCACCAGGGGGTCGATGCGACCCTCCTTGGCCTCTTCGTTGAGGTTGGTGGTGAACTGCTTGAGGGGATCGCCGCGGACCGGCCCGCCTTCGTCTTGCTCACCGCTCTCCGCCGGCGCGCGGCCCTCGTCGCCGCCTTCGCCGCCCTTGGCGATGCCGTGGGAGATGAACGCCACCACGTCGAGACGGGTGACGCCGCTCTTTTCCAGGAGGCTCACCGCGTACGAGTCGCGCTCGGCGTAGATGGCGACGAGCACGTTGGCGCCGCTCACCACTTCCTTGCCGGACGACTGCACGTGGGCCATGGCTCGCCGCAGCGCGCGCTGCACGCCGAGGCTGGCGATGGGGGCCTGATCGGAGTCTTCCGGCAAGGCCTCGAGCTCGCTATCGAGGTAGGCGCTGAGCTGCTTCTTGATGGCGTCGACCTTGCCGCCGGCGCTGGTCACGACCTTGGCCGTGGCGTCGTCGAAGAGCAGCGCGAAGAGCAAGTGCTCCACGGTGACGTACTCGTGGCGCCTCCGGGCCGCTTCGTCGGCGGCAAGGGAGAGCGCAACTTCCACTTCGGGGCTGATTCTCATGGTTCCTCGGGCTCCGCGGTGACGAGCAGCGGCATGCCGTGCTCCCGCGCGTGGTTCGTGACCTGGTCCACCTTGGTTTCCGCCACGTCTCGGGGATAGATGCCGGCAACGGCATTCCCGCGCTTGTGGACCGTCAGCATGATGTGCATCGCCTCGGTTTCGTTCTTGTGGAAGAACTGGCGCAAGACGAGCACGACGTACTCCATGGTGGTGTAGTCGTCGTTGTGGAAGAGGACCTTGAAGCGCCGTGGATTCTGGGACTTCGGTAGGTCCTCGACGTCGCTATCGCCTTCGAGATCGGGGGTCTTGGGTTCGCTCACGACGGGCCTCGGGAAAATCGATTCGCTGACGGGGACGGGGTTGTGAAGGCGGGGAACGCGGAAGGGTGGGGAAGGCAGGCGCCGCCGGGGAATGCGGCGGTGCACCAGGTAGGATGCCGGACCCCTCGGGAGCGCTCCGGGATAGCCTATCTTAACCCGCGTTCGTCCGTTCGGAACCCCCCGATTTCCTGATACTCTCGGAGAATGGACGCGGAAGCCTTCGTGCGGTCCGTGCTGGCGATCGCAGATACCGAGATTCGCCGTGGCTACGTGCGCGCATGGCTCCGCGACACGCCCATCGAGCGTACCGCCGTGGTGCTGGAGAGCGTGTGCGCGCAGGCGGATCAGGCGGAGGCGCGAGCGGAAGAGGCGCTCCTCTCCATCGTGGACGCGCTCTTCGCCGGGCCCGACGAGGTGCCGGCGGCACTGCGGAGCTATGCGCGGCAGGAGAAGCTCCTGTCCCTGGAGCGCCTGGTGCGGCACTCGAACCCGCCGGCACCGCACGACGCGCGGGTCGCCGAGGTGGCCATCCCGGACTATGGCTACGGTCGACCGCTCACGCTCGGGGAGCGGAAGTCCTTGGCCCGCCGGCCCACCCGCGCGCTCATCGACCGCCTGCTGCTCGATCCCCACCCGGACGTGCTGCATCGGCTCCTCGCCAACCCACGGCTCACCGAGGACGACGTGGCGCGGCTCGCGGCTCGGAGGCCCGGGCGGCCGGACGTACTGGCGGAGATTGCCCGTTCGCCGAAGTGGCTCCGCTCCCGACGCGTACGTGTTTCGCTTGCGTGCAATCCCGATGCACCGGTGGAGGTGGCGACGCGCGTGGTGCGTCTGCTGGTGCGGCCGGATCTCACGCTGGTGGCCTCGTCGCCGAACGTCCCCGCCGAGGTTCGCACCATCTGCCTCGAGCTCCTCGAGCGCCGGCCCCCGAGCCGCTTCGGCGCCATCGATCCCAAGCGCATCCACTAGAGTTGCCGTCGCCGTTGCAACGCCGAGTCCGGGAACGTAGAGCGCGGAGGATTCGGCCAAGACCGAGCGCGGCCAAGGAGGAGCGCCCGGAGCGAACTCCTGTTCGTGAGGACGTCCGACGCAGGCCCCGCGAAGGTATTGTCCGAATCCTCCCGCTCTAGCCTTCTTCTTCTTCGATTTCCCAGCGCGTGAGCGCGGTGACGCCGATGGCGGTGCCGCAGGCGCTGCAGAGCGGTACTTCTTCGTAGCGGCGGGCGTCGCCGCGGGACCAGAGGTATACGCCCTTGCCGCCGGCGTCGTCCTCGGCATCCACCGGGACGCCGCACGCGTCGCACTGAATTCCTTCGTCTTCTCGAAGGTCTGCCAGGGTCCCTACGTGGCACGTCGACTTCACTGGGGGGAACATAGCGAAGAAAGTGTGCCCCCGCAGGCGATTCTGCGCAACAGCAGCGACGCCCGGCCGAACGGAGGCTCATGCGCCTCGCCCACGTCGTCCTCGCCGCCTGCCTCGGTTTCGGAACGTTCGCCTGTGCTGCCGCCGCCCCCTTGCCGCCGCAGGCGCTCGCCCTGAATCGGTCCGGCGCCGAGGCCGCGGCGAACGGCGACTCGTCCACCGCGGAGGCGCGGCTGTCGCTGGCCATCGAGTACAACCCTCGCTTCACCGAGGCCTGGGTCAACCTCGGGCTCGTGGAGCTCCGGCGGGGCAACCTCGACCAAGCCCAGGCGCACTTTCGCAAGGCGCGCGATCTCAACGCCGATCTGCCGACGCCGCACCACGGCCTCGGGCTCATCTCCGACCGCCGGGGTCTCGGCACCGATGCGGAGCGCAACTACCGAGCGGCGCTGGCGGTGGACCCGGGCTTCGTGCCGGCCCGCGTGAACCTCGCCCGCCGCCTCTTCGCGCGGGGCGCCTTCGACGATGCGCGCATGGAGTTCCTGCGGCTCACCCAGGTGGCGCCGCAGGAGGTGAGTGGCTTCGTGGGTCTCTCCGAGAGCCTCCTCAAGCTGGGCCGCGAGACCGAGGCCGAGGCGGTGGTGGCCGACGCCGAAAAGAAGTTCCCGAACGCCGACGAGACGCGCTTCATGCGCGCCAAGCGCTCGCTTCGTCAGAATGCCTTTGCCGCTGCCGAGGCGGAGCTCATGCCGCTGACGCTGGCCACCGAGAAGACCGTCGCCGCCTCCGCCTGGGCGCACATCGCCGTCGCACGCCTCGCGCGCGGCGATCGCGAAGGCGCACGCGGCGCCGCCCACGCGGCGCAGGACCTCGACCCCAAGGAGCCGGTGGCGAGCTACGTGCTGACGCAGTCCAAGTAGTCGATCGCCCCGCGCGCAGCGGTGTCGATCAGGGACGAAGCAGTACGAACGCCGCGCCCAGAAGGACGGCCACCACACCCAGTACCAGCAGCGCCACCAGCCACCCGGGCACGTTGGTGCCGGGGATCTCGATGCGGTCCTCGGTGGGAGGATTGGTCGGGCTGTTGTTGTAGTGCGGCTGCTGCTCGAACGCGGCGGACGAGTCCGGCGGCGGCATCACGCCCGGCATCGGGAGCGGTACCGTGGCCTCGGAGCTGCCCTGCTCCGGCAGGTTGTACTTGCGGTAGCGCAGCGGCTCGGACGACTCGGTCGACAGCGCGTCCCCGTCGAACTGCACCACGATGACGGTGATGTTGTCGTGGCCACCGGCCTGGTTCGCGCGATCGGTGAGGCCCTTGCAGAGCTCCAGCGGATCCTTCTCGCTCTGGAGCAGCTCGCGAATCTCGTCCGGCCGCACCATGCCGGAGAGGCCGTCGGAGCACAGCATGAGCAGATCGCCCTGCTGGAGCTCCACGTAGGTGAGGTCCACCTGCACCGTGTCGGAGGTGCCGAGCGCCTGCAGGATGATGTTGTTGTGCTCGAAGGTCTCGGCTTCTTCCTCGGTGAGCTGGCCGGCCTCGATGAGCTGGTTGACGAGCGACTGATCGCGGGTGACCTGCACCAGCTCGCCCTTGCGGAGGATGTAGCCCCGGGAGTCGCCCACTTGCGCGAGGAAGAGGTGATTGTCGACGAGCGCGGCGGCGGTCACGGTGGTGCCCATGCCGCGTCGCGAGCGATCGGCCTTGGCCTCGTGGAAGATGCGGAGCCCGGCGAGCTCCACGGCGCGCACGAGCCGGCGCGCGAGATCGTCGCGCGGGAGGACGGTGGTCTCTTCGAGACCCTCCACCATCTTCTCGTAGATGATGTCCACCGCGAGCTGGCTGGCGATCTCGCCGGCCGCAGCGCCGCCCATGCCGTCGCAAACGGCAAAGAGCGAGCCCTGATGGCCGAGGGCGGTAGCGCGGTTCGCGTCCAGGAGGCCGCGGGAGCGGCGGCTCAGGTCGGCGACCAGGAAGTTGTCCTCGTTGTGCTCGCGGACCTGACCGACGTCGGTGCGAGCGAAGAGGCGAAGGCGGATCGGCTCGGCTGCCTTCGGGGAGGAAGGCACGTGCGAATCCGAGGGGGGGGCGACGATCTTGTCCATCACCCCTTGCGCGCCCCTTCGCCGAGCTCGATGCGGAAGAGCTGCTGGCCGATGCGGAATTGGTCGCCGCTGGCGACCTCGATTTCATCCCCGGCGGCACGATAAAACGTGCCGTTGGAGGAGCCTAGATCGCGAAGCTGCACGGTCTTTTTCTCCACGTCGTAGTGCAACGTCGCGTGCCGGCGAGAAAGGAACGGATCATCTGCAAACACGATGTCGCCGGACTCCCTTCCCAAAACCGTCTCCGCCTTGCGAATGTGAAACACGTCCAACGTAACGCCTTCGACGGTGCGCTGGCAAAGACGAGCGTACCTTGGACTGGTCGGCGTTCCAAAAAGAAGGGTATCGCCCTCGGTCACCGGACCGAAGCCGTCGGGTTGCAGGATCTCCAGACGCAAGACTTGCTGGCCGATGAGGAACACGCCCTGGTTCGCCAGCGTGACCGGCGCCTCTCGCAGACGAAGATACACGCCGTTGGGGGTCTGCAGATCGCGAAGGTACACGCGACCGTCGCGGACCGAGATGCGCACGTGCCGAGGCGACAGGTAGCGATCGTCGGGAAATCGCACCTCGCCCTCGGAGCGGCCGATGTCGACGCGCTCGTGGAGCGGGTAGTTCGGGCCCTCGCCGCCGTCCTTGGCCACCACGATGAGGCGACCGAAGGCTTGCTTGGGCTGCGCTGCAGGGACCGCAGCCGCGGGCGGTCCCACGAAGACCGGCGCGATGGCGGCGACCGCAGGCGCCAAAGGCGTCGGGGCGGCAGCAACCGGCGCGGCAGCAACCGGGGTGGCGACCTCGGCGGTGGGAACCTCGGCGCCCGGCGCGAAGGCCTCGTTCATCGACGCGCCGCAGAAACGGCAGAACTGCGCCTGCGTGTCGGAGGTGCCGTGGCAGCGACCGCACACCCGCGCCGTCGGCGGCTCGCGAAGCTCCTGCTGCGGTTCCGCGATGGGGAACGTGGGCGCATCGGCCATGGGCGGCATGCGGTTGGTGCCACCGGCCCCGCCGAGGCCCGCCATGCCGGCGTTGTTTCCGGAAGCGAAGGGTGTCGGGGCGGTGGGGGACGTCGACGCGAAGGGCGTGGGCG
>JABFRG010000922.1 GCA_013141295.1 Polyangiaceae bacterium | reverse complement strand
CTCCAACGCGTCCGCGCCCAAGCCTGGGAAATCCCCGACCCCGCGGGCGATCTCGCCTGGCGCGCGTCGCTGCCCGGCGCCTTCGGGTACGACCAAGCCGCGCACGTCCTCCGGGCAGTGCAGGCGCAGGGTACCCCCGCCGTCGAGCTCTTGCCGGTGGCCTTTCCCACCAGCTGGATGGTGAATGCCAAGGCGACCTCCCGCACCTTTCGCGCGTGGCTCACCCCCGGCCCCTTCGCGGCCTGGAACGCGCTGCTCACCTCCCTCGGCGAGTCCACCTCGCAGGAAGACTGGCTCGCCCTCGGCCCCGAGCCCCGCGCCGTGGTGCAAGCCGCGGTGACCGAGCTCGCATCGGTGGAGGGCGCCTCGCTGGTGGCCGTCACCAAGGTGCTCGCGCTCCTGCGGCCGCAGCTGGTCCCGCTCATGGACGACGCCGCGCTCTGGTTCGCGATCGACGCGGTTCCGGAGCCCACCACTGCCGACCAGCCCACCGCCGCGCCGGCGCTCTTCGAGCCCATGATGGACTGGTTCGCGCAGCAGTCGCTCGCCCACGAAGCGGGCCTGGTGGAAGTGGCGGCGGCCCACGAGCTCGCCGTGCTCGACGTTCCGCAGACCCTCGACCGGCTCCTGTGGGTCGCGTCCTGGGGGCACCGCCTGCGGCCTTCGAAGGGGAGCTGAGCTTGTCGCCTCGCCACGAGCGAAGAGCGCCGGCGCCCTCGAAGTCGCCGGCAAAGCCCGCTTCGCTGCGGGTTTCGCTCCGAGAAACGTGGAGCCACCTGCCGCGCACCATGGGGCTCGTGTGGAAGTCCGCACGCGGAGGCACCGTCGGGCTCGGCGCCGCCACCCTGTTCTCGGCGCTGCTGCCGCTGGCGGTGGCCTACGTGGGCAAGCGCATCATCGACGCGGTGGTGGAGAAGAACGACGCCGCCACGTTGCGCTGGGTGGTTCTGGAGCTCGCGGTGGTGGCGGTGCTGGCCCTCAACACCCGCATTCTCGCGCTGGTGCGCACCATCATCGGCGCGCGCCTGGGCGTCGACATCAACCTCGAGATCCTCGAGAAGGCGCAGAACCTCGAGCTCTCGCACTTCGAAGACCCGGAGTTCTACGACCAGCTCACGCGGGCCCGTCGCGAGGCTTCGTCGCGGCCGCTCTCGGTGGTCACCGGGGTCTTCCAGATAGTGCAGTATGCACTTACCTTGGTGGGCTACGGCGGCTTGCTCCTGAACATCAGCGGCGTGGCGGTCGTCGGCCTGGTGCTGGCAGCGCTGCCCGCCACCTATGCCGAGATGCGCTTCTCCACATCGGCCTTCCGCATGCGCAGCTTTCGCGCGCCGGAGACGCGGCGCCTGGCCTACATCGAGTTCTTGCTGGGCAGCGAAGGCAACGCCAAGGAGATGATGACCTTCGGCCTGGGGCCGACGTTCCTCGGGCGCTACCGCGATCTCGCCGAGACCATCTACCGGGAGGACCGCGCGCTCGCCATCCGCCGCGCCGGATGGGGCTTCGTCCTCTCGCTCCTGGCGCTCGGCGTGTTCTACGGCTTCTATGCCTTCGTGGCCCGGGAGGCCTCGCGCACCGTCATCACCATCGGCAACCTCACGCTCTACGTGGTGGCATTCCGCCAGGGGCAGCAGGCGTTCCAGTCGCTGCTGTCCACGCTCGGCGGCATGTTCGAGGACAACCTCTACATGTCCAACCTCTTCGCCTACCTGGCCATCCCCACCCGGGAGCCGGCCAAGGTCGAGGAAGGCGCCGAGGTCGCCGCCCACGCCGAGCCGGGCATCGTGTTCGAGGACGTGGGCTTTCGCTATCCGGGCAAGGACGAGTGGGCCCTGCGGCACGTGAACCTACGCATTCGCAAGGGCGAGCGCCTGGCCTTGGTGGGCGAGAACGGCTCTGGCAAGACCACGTTCATCAAGCTCCTCACGCGGCTCTACGATCCCACCGAGGGGCGCATCGTCCTCGACGGGCTTCCGCTCGCGGCCTACGACGCCAAGGCCCTGCGCAAGCGCATCGGCGTCATCTTCCAGGACTTCGTCCGCTACCAGCTCTCGCTGTCGGAGAACGTGGGCGTGGGCAGCGTGGAGCACCTCGACGACCGACCGCGGGTCGAGAGCGCGCTCGAGCGCGGGGGCGCCGACGAGCTCCCGAAGACCCTCAAGGGCGGCCTCGACGCGTCGCTCGGGCGCTGGTTCAACCGCGAGGGCGCCGAGCTCTCCGGTGGGCAATGGCAAAGGGTTGCCCTATCGCGCGCCTTCATGCGCGAGGACGCCGACATCCTGGTGCTCGACGAGCCCACCAGCGCCCTCGACGCCGAGGCCGAGCAGGCCATCTTCGAGCGCTTCCAGGAGCTCTCCAAGGGCAAGACCACGCTGCTCATTTCCCATCGCTTTCCCACCGTGCGCACGGCCGACCGCATCATCGTGCTCTCGAAGGGCGAAATCGTGGAAGAAGGTTCCCACGAAGAGCTGCTGAAGAAAGATGGAAGGTACAGGCATCTCTTCCAGCTCCAGGCGAAGGGGTACCTGTGAGAGCGCTACAGCCTGCAGCATGTCGTACTTCGCCGTAGCTGGACCTCGTCGCCCCGGCCGAAGCCTTCTTGCGTGCGGTCGGGCAAAAACACGATAGACTTCACGCATGGTGGTCGGGCGTCGCTGCGCAGTGCTGTTGGTCGTTGCCGCAATCGCGGCGTGCGCCGAGTACTCCGACGCGCCGCCGGCCGACCTCAAGGTGGCCAAGTGCGGTGATCCGGGGGCTCCCGCCTGCGGCGCCCACGGCAAGTGCGTCGATACGCAGGGCAGTGCGCGCTGCGCATGCGACAGCGGCTACCAGGGCGACACCTGCGGCGCGTGCGCCCCCGGGTTACAAGACAACGACAAGGACGGCGTGTGCCTGCCCGCCTGCGACGGCGTGAAGTGCGGCGCCCACGAGCGGTGTGGCGACGCCAAGGGAGCGGCGGCTTGCGGGTGCGCGCCCGGTTACCAGCGCGAGGCGGCCGGCTGCGTGTTCCGCGGCGGTCCGCAGGACCCGACCTTCCAGCGGACGCCCGACGCGTGGGTGGCCACCAACGCCATCGTCAATCCCGCGCAGAGCGCCAATGGCAACGGACAGCCACTGGTGGATCCGGGCGCGGCCCTCATCTCCGGCGTCGACGCGTGCGCGGGCAAGGCGCGCCTGGCACAGAGCTTCGAGATGCCGGCCTTCGCCGAGGCCGAGCCGCTGGCGCTCCGCTGGACCGCCGACCTGCAGAGCTGCTCCGACTTCCTGTGCCGGGCACCCTTCGTCGCGCGATCGCGGGGCGCGTTCCTTCGCGACTTGATGGTCACCTCGCAGTTCTTCGGGCCTGCGGACCACAAGGCTTGCATCGGCGAGCGCTGGCTCGGAAAGACCATCGACCTCACGGTCGACTCCACCACCGGCTGCTCGGCCACCCCGGTCAACGTGGTGTTCGATCACTTCGGAATCGAGCCCGACCCCACCTGCCCCGCGGTGGGTACCATTCCCAACGCGAACTTCGACGACACCGGCGGCTGGACGTCGTACGCCGACGCCAACACCGTCGCCGAGGTCGCGAACGGGGTGGGCACCGGGCAAACCCGCGGCGGTCATCTCTCGTCGACCAAGCTCTGCCAGAGCCCGCAGCTGCGCGGCGTCATGTCGCCGCGCGAGTCGTCCGCCGACAAGCTCGCGCTCGCCTTCACGTACCGCGGCACCAACGGTCAGAAGATGAACATCGGTGTCGACGCCGGCACGCTGGGCGTGGTCCGCGGCACCAACGTGTTCGAGAAGGCCTCGCTCTGCTTGCCCGACTCCATGAAGGGCGAGGTGTCGAGCCTGTACATGAGCCTGCAGTACAAGAACCCGCCCAGCGGCGGTTCCTGCGACGTGGCCGATGCGCGCGACTTCGTGTTCGACGACTTCGCGCTCGTCGCCGACCCCAAGTGCGCCGACAAAGTCACCGTTCCCGACGGCGGCTTCGAAGATGCGAGCGTGGCCACCAGCTGGCTCTCGTCCGATTCGAACAACGCCTCCTCGACGCGCACCACCGCCGCGCATACCGGCAAGAGTGCCGCATACCTCACCGGCTCCTACGCCTGCGGGTCCGCCTCCACGACCACCATCGGGACGGTTCCCGCGTCCGCGAGCGGGGCCGGTCCGGCGCTGAAGTTCTGGGTGCGCGGTCACGTCACCACCCCCGCGACGTTCTCCGTCAGCTACGGCAGCGGCGTTCCGGTCACCGACGCCTGGACGCAGCGCACCGTGTGCATCTCGCCCAAGGAGAGCGGTCGCACGCGCAGCATCTCGTTCTCCATCTACACCGGCAGCGTCTCCACCTGCGGCACCTTCACCGGCGCGGTCACCGATGTGGCCATCGACGACGTCGAGCTCACCACCGACGCTTCCTGCCCGGCCGACGCGCAGTAGCGGGTCTGGCTCAGCGGCGGGAGCGGGGCGGCAGCGACGAGCTCCGCGGCAGCGGCTGCGGCGGCTGTGACTTGCCGGTCGAAGGGCGAGGCACCGACTTCGTGGTGCGTGGCCACACCGGCTGCGGAGGGGGAAAGGCCGGCTTGGCGAAGAGGTAGCCCTGGCCGAATTCGGCGCCCGCGTCGCGAACGGCTTCGTACTCGGTGGGGGTCTCGATGCCTTCGGCCACCACCATCGCGCCGAGGTCGTTGCACATGACCACGATGGAGGAGACCAGCCGATGAAGGCGCGACTCCTTGGTGAGGCCGGAGACCAGCTCGCGGTCGATCTTCACGATGCGCGGATAGAGATCGGCGATGTACTTGAGGTTCGAGTACCCGGCGCCGAGATCGTCCACCACCAGGTAGATGCCGCGACCGCGGACCTCGCGGAGGATCTGCTTGCACAGCGCGAAGTGGGTGAGGGGAACGCCCTCGGTGATCTCCAGGTACACGTCCTCCGAGTGCTGGAAGATCGGGTCGTCCGGTTGCACCAGGAAGTGCGCGTCGAGCTCGCTCGGGTGGATGTTGAGGAAGAGCGGATAGGCGGTGCAGTGCTCGATGGCCAGCGTGCGCACGATGCGTCCGAGGGCGCCGGTGAGCCGGTGCTTGGCCGCCTCGTTGAACATCTCCGCAGGTCCGGGGAAGGTGCCGGCGCGCGGCCGCGCGAGCGCTTCGTACGCGAAGATGCGCTTACGCCTCAGGTCGACGATGGGCTGGAACGCGACGTCCACCGCGCGCTCTTCCACCACCCGAAAGATGGTGGGCTCAGCCGGTATGCCCAGGCCGGTCGCGGTGACGTGGCCCCCAGGTTTTTTCGTCGGCGCGCTCAAAGGGATCTCGATGGTAGCAGTCGTCTCCCCACAAAGGGTGTCTCGACGAGCGAAGCGCTCAGAAAAATCGAGGGGTTGCCGCGTAAGCACAGGCGCACTAGCCGGGCTAGATGCGTCCTTTCGCCACGCTGGCACCCGGTGGATCGGCGTTGTCCCACATTGTGCGAGCTGCCCGCCGATCGTATAACCTTTCGATGCAACGGCGTTCGCTCTCGGCTCGCGTCCTCGGCCCGTGTTTTGCGCTGCTCGCGGCCTGCGGAGGTGGCGACACCGATGCCGCCGAGAGCGAGGACGCAGACTTGACGCGATTTCGCGGCGCGCGCGTGGAGCGCATCGACAACCCCTCGAGGACGTCGATGCCGTCGGGTACGACGTGTCGGTGGAGCTCACGGAAGCGGCGCGTGGGCGCGAGCGCATCGTGGTCGACGCCCGCGAGACCTTCGTCGCCACCCGCGCGCTGCGCGAGCTCTCCCTCGACTACACCGGCGAGGCGCCGCGCAGCGTGGCGCTCGTGCTCTCCAGCGGCACCGAGCGCGCCCTCGTGGCCCGCAGCGAGAACGGCAAGCTACGGGTCGATCTCGGCGCCACCATCGCCAAGGGCCGGGCCTTCACCGTGCGCGTGGTGGTGAGCAACGCGCTGGTGCAAGGGACCGGGCGCGATCGCAACGCCATCGGCACCTTCGGCGGCTTCGTGGCGCAAGACACGAGCGAGGGGCGGCGCATGCTCTCCACCCTCAACTGGCCGAAGCTCGGACGTACCTGGATTCCTCTGCGCGATCACCCGGCCGACGGCGCCATGTTCGCGCTGCGCGCCACGTTCCCCAAGCGCTTCACGGTGGTGGGCAACGGCAAGCTCGTGAGCTCCCGCGAGAGCGGCGAGAGCAAGGTCTGGGAGTACGAGAACCTGGTGCCGATCCCCAGCTACGACTTTCACGTGGCCGCCTACGACGGCTGGAAAGAGACCGACGTGGCCGCCCCCAGCGGCAAGCACGTGCACACCTGGGTGTACGGGGCCGATCAGCCGACCTCCAGCGTCATGCTCGGCGAGCTCCCCAAGGCGCTCGCCTTCTACGAGAAGCTGGTGGGCCCGTTCCGCTTCGAGCAGGCGGGCTTCCTCGAGGAGCCCATCTGGGCCGGCGGCATGGAGAACGCCGGCGTTGTGAGCCTCGACGAGACCCTGTTCCGAACGCCGCAGGAGTCGCGCACCACCGCGTTTCACGAGCTCGCCCACCACTGGAGCGGCAACCTGGTGCGCATTCGCCGGTGGAACGACTTCTGGCTCAGCGAAGGCTTCACCGACTACCTCTCGCACCGCTTCGTGGAAGAGAACGACGGCGCTGCGGCGTCGTCGAAGGAGTGGGGCGTTGCGCTGGGCCGCGCCACCGGCAGCGACGGCGCGTTCGCCCTCCGGCCCGGCGACGCAGCAGAATTCGACCCGGTGCGCTTCATGAACGCCTCTGCCATCCCCTACGACAAGGGCGCGTGGGTGCTCCGGACGGTGGAGGGCATCGTCGGGAGGCCGGCGCTCGACGCCTTTCTCCACGGCTGGTTCGCGCGCCACGCGTTCGAAGCCGTCACCACCGAACAGTGGGAGGCCGAGCTCTCGAGCGAGACCGGTCGTGACCTCTCGGGATTCTTTTCCGGCTTCGTGCACGGCACCGGCCACCCGGAGCTGCGCGTGACCTTGACCGCCACCGCCGCTGGCGGAACGCGCATCGCCGTGGACCAAACACAGGCCGGTGCGGCCTTCGCGGTGCCGGTCACGCTGGAGCTCTCGGGCGCGAGCGGAGGGGCACCCACGCTGGCCACCATTGACTTGCGCGACAAACACGTCGAAAAAGAGGTACCCCAGACGGTTCGACGGGCCATCGTCGACCCCAAGGGGGTGCTGTATGGCCTCGTCGCATGCAGCTCGGACGATCCCTGTCGTACGGGGACGTCCTGCCGCGCCGGCTTCTGCCGCGCGCTCTGAGCCCGCGCGATGTCCAAAGAAGAAGAAAACTCGACCGCACACATCATCCAATCGCTCGCCGTCAACCTCCTCATCGCGGTGGTGAAGGCAGGCGCAGCGTTCTTCACGCGGTCTGGATCCATGCTGGCGGAGGCGCTCCATTCGTTCTCCGACTGTGGCAACCAGCTCTTGCTGCTGGTGGGCGTGCGGCAGGCGAAGAAGCCACCGGATGCGGCGCACCCCTTCGGCTACGGCCGCGCCCTCTACTTCTGGTCCTTCATGGTGGCCCTGCTGCTCTTCCTCGGCGGCGGCATGTTCTCCGTGTACGAGGGCATCGAGAAGGTGATGCACCCGGCGGAGGTGGAGCACGTGTGGATCGGCGTGGCCATCCTGCTGGTCTCCATGGGCCTCGAAGGTGCCGCCACGCTCTCCAACATCAAGGAGCTCAACAAGCGTCGGGGCGCCGTTCCCTTCATGCGCTTCTTGCGGCAAACCAAGGACTCCGACCTGGTGGTGGTGTTCGCCGAGAACTCGGCCGCCGTGTTCGGTCTGGTGCTCGCCGTCCTGGCCCTGGGCCTCGCCGCCGTCACCCACGATGGTCGCTGGGACGGCGCGGGTAGCATCGGCATCGGCCTCGTCCTGGTGGGCGTCGCGCTGTTCCTGGCGGTGGAGGTGAAGTCGCTCCTCATCGGCGAGTCGGCCGACGACGTCATCGAGAAGGCGGTGCGCGAGCACGCGGGGCGCACCTCGGGCTTCCGCAGCATCATCCACGTGCGTACGGTGCAGCAAGGGCCCGGCGAGGTACTGGTGGCGGTGAAGGCGACCTTCGACGCCGAGCTCACGGTGACGCTCCTGGCCGAGCGCATCAACGTGTTCGAGGCCAGCCTCCGCGACGAGCACCCCGAGGTGAAGTGGCTCTACGTGGAGCCCGATACCCTTCGCGAAGAGGCCGAAGCGAAGGCCGCCGAAGCCGCAGCAGCCCGCGCCGCGCGCGAAGCCCGCGCCAGCGAAGCGCCGGAAGCGTCCTCGTAGGAGATCCGCCCACGGACTGCGCAGGCGCGAGCGCTTTTTTGCGCCGCGGCCCCTCCTCGGCGTAGCCCCCACGATGATAGGATCGCCTACCGTGACCCGTATCACTCGAAGGAAAGACCTCTCGCCTTCCCTCGTGTCGCTCACCGCGGAAGAGGGGTTCGTCCTCTCGCGCATCGACGACGACACCACCGTCGACTACCTCGAGAGCCTCACCGGGATGGACCGCGCGACCCTCGAGTCGATCGTGGGCCGGCTCGCCGACAGCGGCGCCATCGACATCGCGATGGAAGCGCGTGCGCCGGCGGCTGCGCCCCCGCCCGCGCGTGCGCCGTCGTTCGGTGACTGGAACGTCGACGACAACTTTCCGCCCATGTCGAGCGACGCGCCAATTCCGCTGCCCGCGGTCCCGGCGGCGGAGGAATCGCTCATCGAGCTGACGCCGGAGGAGCACGGCGTCTTCGAGGACGAGGAACCGGAGCCGCCGTCGCAAGAATCCGACGGCGAGACGCGGGAAGAGCGCGAGCACTTCGAGAAGACCGAGAAGACCTTCCGCGAGCTGTACGGAAAGAAGATGGCCAACCTGCCCCGCGATGCCCGCGTGGCCATGGCCCAGAGCCTCTCCGGCGACGATCTGCTGGCGCTCACCTTCGACCCGGATCCCGCGGTGGTGAAGGCCATCGTGGTGAACCCCAACGCCAACCTGCAGCACGCGCGACTCATCGCCTTCAACCACCATATCGCTCAGGGGCTCGAAGGTCTGGGACAGCGGCCCGAGTTCTTGCGCGACGCGCAGGTGGAGCGGAAGCTCCTTCGCAACCAGAACCTGCCGGAGTCGATGCTGCGCCGCGTGCTGGGGCCCAAGCCGCTCCGCATGGTGTACCAGACCACCATCGACCGGGAAGTGCCCGACCTGAACCGCACCCGCGCCCGGAGCATCATGCGCGCGCGCTGGCAGATGAGCCCCTCGGAAGAGAAGGCCGATCTCGTGACCCGCACCGAAGGCCGCATCCTCACGCTCCTCACCGGCCTCACCTTCGATCAGCGCATGACTGCCATCCTCTGCGGGAAGACCTACGCGTCGGTCATCTTCGTTCAGAACCTCGCGCGCTTCGCCGCCACCCCGCCGGTGCTCCTCACTCACCTGCTCAAGCAGGCTTTCGTGAAGCGCCAGGCCCACCTCCGCAACCTGATCCTCCAGCACCCGAACGTCCCTTCCGAAGCCAAGCGCCTCCGCTAGGGGGTGTCCCTAGTTCGGCGCCAGCCATAACCACGTACACGCGACCTGCGTGAGGGCGAGGAAGTTTCTCGCGGTCTTCTCGAAGCGCGTGGCAACGGCGCGGAACCGCTTCAAGCTGTGGAAGAAGCACTCGACGAGGTAGCGCTTGCCGTACAGGTGCCGCGACTTCGGCAGCTTGCGCGGTCGTTCGGGTTTGGAGCCGATAACGGCGCGCTTCTTCTGGTCGCGGATCGCCTTTCGGAATCGGTCCGAGTCGTAGCCGGTGTCAGCGATGAACGCCTTGCCAGGAGCGTGGGCAAGGAGCTCGTCGGCCTTAATCATCTCGTGCCGCTGCCCCGGCGTGATCGTGATGTAGACCGGGCGGCCTTTGGTATCGACAACGGCGTGGAGTTTGGTCGAAAAACCGCCGCGAGAACGGCCGAGGGCATTGCTTTGGACCCCCCTTTTCCGCCCGACGCATCTTGGTGTGCGCGAACAACGGAGCCATCGACGATTGAGCCGACCTCGTCGACCTCGAGCCGCAGCTCCTTGAAGATCACCGCCCAGTGCCCCTTCTTCGCCCAGTTGTTGAATCGATTGTAGACCGACTTCCAAGGGCCGAACCGCTCGGGTAGGTCTCGCCATGGCATGCCGGTTTTCGCGCGAAAAAGAACGGCTTCGATGAAGAGCCGATCTCCTCGAGTCGCTTCCGGGCCAGCCACCTGCTTCGGGACGGCCGCCTGCAGGCGACGCCATTGATCGTCGGTTAGCGCGTGTCGATGCACACTGATTTTTGATCATGCGCGTTCACGAAACGCAATCCATTCGTGCAAGTGATCGATTTGATCCAACTTCCCGGTGTCCCGATCTAGGGACACCCCCTAGTCGGGGGCGATTTTTCCGACGATACCTTCGCCCGGGCGTCGTCGGCCGTGCTCACGTACAGGAGTACGCTCCGCGCGCGCCTCCTAGCCGGGGCTCGGTCTCGTCGAAAAAATCGCCCCCGCCTCTGGGACGTCGCCTCCCGCTTCGCGGTCGGGGTTCGTGTTTCCTCCCGCTTCGCGGTCGGGTTTCGTGTCTCCCCGTGCCCGTGCCCGTTCTCGTCTCGCGGAGCGTAAGAGGAGGTCAGGGACTTCTCCCGCACGCTTGGGTTTCGTGTCTACCTCGCCCCCTCTCCCTTCAGGGAGAGGGGGTTGGGGGTGAGGTTTCAAAAAGAGACTGACCCGTTCAGTGGGTGAGGTTTGAAAGAGAGACTGACCCTTCAGAAGTCGCCGAGATTGTGCCCTTGGATGCGCACGAGCGGGTAATACCCACTCTTCTTTTCGGCGAAGGTTCGGACCCGGAAGGTTTGTGTCAGGACGTCGCCGTAGGCGCTGCTCCTTAGATTGCGGAAGTGGCCGGCGTAGGTCGGGGGAACGCAGTAGGCCTCGGGAAGGCCATTCACGATGCGTACCTTCACGACACCAGGCGACTCGTCGTAGTCGGCCTGCACCCAGTCGCCGGTCTGTCGGTCCTTGTACTGGATGCGCGTGTAGATCTTCGTCGCGGTGCAGTCGGCGACGGGAATGGTGCCCCAGTCGGCGCTGGTGAAGAACTCGTACTCGTACTCGTTGTGGCTGGCATTGACGTTGAAGTCGACGATGGTCGTCTTTCGCGGCTCGGGGCAGAGGGAGTTGCCGTTCATCCAGCCGGGGCCGCGCGAGAAGTTCGCGCGCTGGCCGGATAGGGTGATGTTCTCTGTGTCGTTGGCGTCGGTCCCCGTCGCGCAGAAGTCGGTGTTGAACGCCTGAGAGACCTGCGCCAGGTCGTCGGCGGCGGACGGATCTTCGGCGGAATTTCCGCTATCGACTGCACAACCGGTGGCCGAGACGAGAGCGAGCACGGACGCGGTCAGCGTCGCTGCGATGTTCTTCATGAGTAACCTCCACCCCGATGACACGGGTGGTCGCATCCGGGTGCACGAAAATCGTCGCTAGCGTTCGGCGACGGAGAGTTGCTCGAGGGTCCCATCGGGTCGGAAGGTCGCGACGGCGACGACGCCTTCGATGGGGTAGGCGAGCGATAGCGTGAGCTTCGAACGCGTCGCGGAGAGGCTTCGTACTTCGACGTAGGACTCGCCCTTCGAGCCGCGATCGACCCACTCCACGGGGCTTCCGAACATCTTGAAGGGCGGATTGCCGGGGACCAGGTCGGTCTTCACGATCTTGAGCGTCCCACGGCCCGGCTGTCGCTGCCAGCGAGAAAGCGCGCGAGGGTGACGAAGTCGTGGCGATCTGATCGTTCTGCGTCGTCGCTGACGTCGAGGTCGGTGACGGGGTAAATTGCGGGCTGGAGAAGGTGAAGGCCCGGGT
>JABFRG010000725.1 GCA_013141295.1 Polyangiaceae bacterium | reverse complement strand
CCCGCAGGTCGGTCTTCTCGTCGCGGCTGGGGTTGCGCACGTCGCGCGTCCCGTCGGTGGCGGCGAGGACCGCTTCGACACGTACCGCGGCAGCACGCAGCGCTACCGTGTCGTCGCCGAGCAAGCGAATGGCCACCGGGGCATCCAGCGGCGGGCCGTTCTCGAACTCCTTCAGCTCGATGACCGCGCCCGGGTACTTGGCCAGCTCGCCACGAATGCCGTCGAGGAGCGCCGGCGAGGTCTTCGGCTCGAAGGCGCGGAGCTCGGCGAACACCTCGGCGTAGTTGGTCTTCTCGTTGTGCTGGATCACGTTGTAGTAAATCTGCGGGTTCCCCTTCCCCACGTTGGTGGCCACCTTGGTGATCTCCTCGTGCTTCCGCAGCGTCGACTCCACGAACTGCGCGGCGCGATCGGTCTCGCCCAGCGAGGCGCCTTCCGGGGTCTCGATGGTCACCAGGAACTGCGGAGTGCCGGCCTTGGGAAAGAGCCCGAAGCCGATGCTCGGGATCAAGGCGAGGCTGCCCACGAAGAGCAGCGCGGCCACACCCAACGTGACGAACGGATGGGCGATGGCGCGCTCGAGAACCCGTCGGTACGACCCTTCGATGATCCAGGTCATGCCGCGGAAGAAGATGTTGCCGTGCTCGCCCGCGTTCTTGAGGAGAAAGCTCGAGAGGAAGGGCACGATGGTGAGCGACACCAGGAGCGAGGCCGCGATGGTGAACACCACCGCCAGCGGCAGCGAGCGAATGAACTGGCCGGCGGTGCCCGGCAAGAAGAGCAGCGGCACGAAGGCGAACACCAGGGTGGCGGTGCAGCCCAGCACCGACACGGTGATCTGCCGGGTGGCCTTCACCGCGGCTTCCTTGGGTGAGTATCCGGCCCGGATGAAGCGCGAGATGTTCTCCACCACCACCACCGAGTCGTCCACCAAGAGGCCCAGCGCGATGACGAAGCCCACGATGGAGAGCTGGTTGATGGAGTACCCGGCGATCTTGAGGAGGAAGATGCCCACCGCCAGCGAGAGCGGAATGCTCACCATCACCACCGCCGAGGCCCGCAGCCCCAGCGGCAGCAGCGTGAGCAGCACCAGGAAGATGGCCAGCGCAAAGTCCCGGGTGAATCCCCGGAGCCGGTGCTCCACGTTCTTCGACTGCTGAAAGCCGCGCTCCATGCGAATGGTCGCGGGCAGCTCCTTCTCGAAGGCATCGAGCTCACTCTCGATGGCCTCGGACGTCTCGAAGATGTTCGCGCCGTCCTTCTGATTGGCCGCCACCAGCACCGCACGCTTGCCGTCGAAGCGCGCCACGTGGGTGGCCTCGGCGTCGACCATGGCCACCTTGGCCACGTCGCGCAGGTGCACGATCTTGCCCCCCACGCTGCGCACCACGGTCTCGCCCACCTCTTCCACCGACGCGTAGTCGCCGCTGGTCTTCACGTTGAAGCGACGCGCGCCCGCATCCACCGCGCCGGCCGGTACGTTCACCGCGTCGCCCCCCACCGCGCCGAGCACCTCGCCGGGAAGGATGCCCAGCGCCGCCATGCGTCCGAGATCCAACTCGACCCGCACTTCTTGCTTGGGCAATCCGGCGATCACCGACTCGCGCACGCCCGGCCGGCCCTCCAGGCGCTTCTTCAGCGCGCGGGCTTGCACCTCCATGTCGTGGTAGGGCGCCGTGTCCGAGACCAGCGCCACCTCGCGGATGTTCACGTTGCTGGGGTTGAAGTGCAGCACGTCGAGGCGCACCAGCTCCTTCGGGAGCGTCGCTCGCAGCCCGTTGATCTCCCGCAGCACCTCGTCCTGCTTGCGATCCGGATCGACGCCGGCGTTGAACTCCACCTGCATCACCGAGAGGCTGTCCTCGATGGTGGTCTTGATGGACTTCACGTCGTCGAGGGCCTTGAGCTTGCCCTCCACCGGGTCGACCACCGTGCGCTCGAGGTCGCCGGGGTTGGCCCCGGGGAGCACGACGATGACCGCGAAGTTGGGCGAGGGAAACGAAGGGTCCTCGGCCTTGGGTATCGAGAGCATCGACGAGACGCCCAGGGCGATGAGCATCAGGAACACCACGATGGTGAACTGGAAGCGTTTGACCGAGAACTCCGAGATACTCATGTGCTGCCTCGCGAGACAAAGGGCGCCCGTCGGTCATCGCCGCGCGATGCCGTGGGAGGGCCAGGAAGACCGTGGAGAGATGGGTACTAAGGCGTGGTCGCGGCGGCGATGCGGGCCGGAGAGCCCTCGCGGAGGCGGCTCGAGCCTTCCACCACCACCTGCTCGGCGCCGTCGAGGCCGCTGGCGATGGCCGCTCGGTCGTCGTAGAGGAAGCCCACCTTCACCGGGCGCCGAACGGCCTTGCCGTCTTGCACCAGGAACACCGCGGCGGCGTCACCGCGGCCGTCCACCAGCGCCGCTACCGGAATCGAAGGGAGCTTCACGTCGCGTGCAATCTGCACCTTTGCCGTGGCGCCAGCGCGCAGCTCGGGTCCGCCCTTGAGCAGCGCCTCCACCTCGAAGAGACCGCTGCCGGCCGAAGCGCTGCTGGCGATCTCCGAGACCTCGCAGGGCACGCTCTCGCCGGGCAGCGCGTCGACGGTGACGGTGCACGGCGCTCCCAGACGCACGGCGAAGAGATCGCGATCGGAGAGGCCCAGGCGAACCACCCATCCAGTGCCGGTGCCGCTCAGGTGGAACACCGGCTTGCCACCGGGGACCACCTCGCCCGGCTCCACCGCCCGTCGGTCGACCACGCCGTCGCTGGGGGCGGTGACCACCGAGTGCGCCACGTTGAACTGCGCCGCCGAAAGGCCGGCCTTGGCCACCGCGACCCCGGTACGTGCATTCTGCACTTCTGCCAGCGGCATGGATCCACGACCGTGAAGCGCTTCCACCCGCTCGAGATCCCGCTCCGCCTTGCGCAGGCCTTCGGTGGCCTGGGTGACGGCTGCCGACACCTCGGTGGTGTCCAGCACCGCCAGCACCTGCCCGCGCTTCACCCGCGTGCCCACGTCGGCGCGCACCTGCGAGACCACGCCGCCGACCTTGAACGAGAGGTCCATCTCCCGGCGCGCCGTGATCAGGCCGGCGCCGCTCACCGGGTGGGCGATCGGCTCGAGCGAGACCGCGGCCAGACGCACGTCGAGGGGCGCCGGACCATGACCCGCGTCGGCGGCAGATGCGTGCTGACACGCCGGGACGGCCGCGAGCAGGAGGAGAACGAACAATCGCTTCATGGATGTGCTCCGAGAGTCGAGAGATAGGGATCGCCATCGCGCACCAGCCCACGCACCATGCATTGCAGGGTCATGGCAGTGATGTCCGACACCGGCCGCCACTCGAACTCGGCGTGGCAGCGCATGGAAATGGCCAGCGACGCGACGCCGTGCATGCACGACCACACGGTCTGGCAAAGAAGAGGCAAGTCGGTGTGCTCCGGCCGCAAGCGGCCACTGGCAAGCGCGGCCCCGACCACCAGCTCCAGCATGGTGTACGCGTCCTCTTCCGGGCTCCCGGTGCCCGCCGCGGGCGTGAGCTCGGTCTTGGGAATCGGCAGCGTGGTGATGAAGAGAAGCCGGTAGTGGTTCGGGTGGGTGAGCGCGAAGTCGACGTACGCGTGGCCCATGGTGCACATGCGCTCGATGGGATCCTCCACCGCGGCGACGCTCGCGAAGTGCGCCGCGAACACCTGCAGATCGCTGGTCATCAGCTCCCGCAGGAGCGCGAGCTTGTCCTTGAAGTGCACGTAGATGGCGGTGGGCGTGTACTCGATGCGCTCGGCGATGCGCCGCATCGTCACCGCATCGGCGCCCTCGCTGGCGAAGAGCTCCCGCGCCGCATCGAGAATGCGCCGCCGCGTCTCTTCCTTCGCCCGTTCACGACGCTCGTTGCTGCCCACAACGAGTACTTAACACCGTCCCTCGACTGAGCAACGTTAATTCGGTTAACGGCGTTAACTAAGCGGATGCAACTCGGAATCATTCATGAAAATACCCGTGCCGTCAGCTTCCGCAGCTGAGCGAGACGGACCGCTCCGCGCCGGAGGGCGTCTGCAGGGAGGCCTGATTGGACCCGTCGAAGGAGACCGAGTACGCGCCCGATGTGCCGGTGATGGTGATCTTGCCGCCGGACTCGGGGCACTCGCGGCGGCAGCGCTTCACGTTGGCGACGTCGATGCGGAGCGTACGGGCGCCGAGGCGACCTTCGGAGGTTCCGTCGAGGGCGATGCAGCCGTCGCCGATGGTCCACACGAGCTTGCGCGTGACGGTGCGTTCGAAGTTCTTGTTGCGCAGCGTTCCCCGCAGCGAAGCGGTCCACTGCATGGTGCGGGTCGCGCCGGACGACTGAATGTCGGCGTGCGCCGTCCAGCTGGCGGTGGCGCGATTGATGACCAGGTTGCTGCCGGCGAAATCCAGCGAGAGCTTCCCGGCTTCGGGGACCGCGTAGGAGACGATGAGCTTGCCGGTGACGCGCAAGAGACCGCGCGGGCCCGCGCACTTGGTGAACTCATAGGTCACCGCCTTCGCCTGCGCGTCGTGCGCGGTCGTCAGGCAGCCGCGCGGGAAGAAGAAGAACTTGGTGGCGTCGCCGAGATCCTTCGTCTCGAGCGTGCCCGCTGGCGTGAGATCGTCACTCGCCAGGCTGAGCGAACCACTGGCTGCAGAGAGCAGCGCCGCACCCAGCGCCTCGGTGTCGGACTCGCTCACCACGCTCTCGACGCCGTCGAGCGCCAGATCCTCGTCGTCGGTGTTGGTCTTGTCCTTGGGCGCACAAGCAGCCGCGGCGAAGAGCACCGAGAGAGAGAGCGCGAGGATGGTGGACGGAATGCGCATCGGCTTGCGAGTACACTCTAGCATTCCAGAGGCCACCGAGCCCGCGAGCTTTCACGAACGATTCCGGGCACTCCCCCTGGACGCTTTCATGTTCAGGGGACGGTTCTCGGTCCCATTCCGAAGGCACTTTGCTACGTTGAGAAACGATGGCCCAAGGTTCCACGTCGACGCGGGTGCTCAACTGGTTCGTGCGCGCGGGAACGCTGCGCTTGCCCGACGGAACGACCCGGACCATCGGCGTCGAGCCGCTGGTGATCGGCCGCGACGACGGCGCCCAAGTGGTGGTGGTCGACCGCGAAGTGAGCGCGCTCCACTGCGAGCTGCGCGCCTCCACCGAAGGCATCGTGGTGAAGGACCTGGGGAGCACCAACGGTACCTTCATCGGCTCGGTGCGGGTGCGCGAAGCGGTGGTCACCGAGAAGGCCGAGCTCCTGGTGGGCCAAACGCGCCTGACGGTGGAGCCCACCGCCGCCAAGGAGCGGGTCGATGTAGGATTCACCGATCGCTTCGGGCAGATGGTCGGGCAGGCGCCGCCCATGCGCCGCATCTTCTCCATCCTGGAGAAGGTCGCCGCCAGCGATCTCTCGATCCTCATCCTGGGCGAGACCGGCACCGGCAAGGAGGTCGTCGCCAAGTCGGTGCACCTGGCGAGCCCGCGCAAGAACAAACCGTTCGTGGTGGTCGACTGCGGGTCCATCCCCGAGACGCTGGCGGAGAGCCTCCTCTTCGGCCACGAGAAGGGCTCCTTCACCGGCGCGAGCGAGCGCAAGATGGGCGCCCTGGCCGAGGCCAACGGCGGCACGCTCTTCCTCGACGAGCTGGGCGAGCTGCCGCTCGAGATGCAACCCAAGCTGCTGCGCGCTCTCTCCGAGCGTCAGGTTCGGCGGGTGGGCGCATCGCAGTTCGAGCCCATCGACGTGCGGGTGGTGGCGGCGACCCGGCGCGATCTCGGTCGCGAGATGAACGCCGGCCGCTTTCGCTCCGACCTCTTCTTCCGCATCGCGCAGGTGCGCGTGGAGATGCCGGCGCTGCGCGAGCGCCTCAGCGACGTGCCGGCGCTCATCGACGAGATCTGCGCCCGGAGCAACCAGCCGGAGGCCGCCGCCGCGGTGCGCACCTGGGTGGAGCGGCGTCTCGGGAGCTACGACTGGCCCGGCAACGTCCGCGAGCTGGTGAACGTGGTGCAGGTGGCGGCCACCCTCGCGCACTCGCCGGAGACCATCGACGACGTGCTGAGCATCGCGCACAAGGCTCCTGCTGCGGGGCTCGGCAGCGCCAGCAGCGACGCGGAGACGGCCTTCGCCGAGGCCAAGCGCAACGCCGTGTCGGCCTTCGAGCGCGACTACTTCACCAACCTGGTGCGCGTCACCAAGGGCAACGTCAGCGAGATGGCGCGAAAATGCGGCATGGAGCGGCACCACGTGCGCGCGTTCCTCCGCAAATACGGCATCGACAAGGAGAGCTAGCGCGCCTCGAACGGGCGCGGCACGGTCATCCAGGTGAGCCGCGGGCGATCGCCGAGCATGTAGAGCGCATCGCGGCCACGGCTGCGGCACGAAGCGGAAGCTTGCCCCGCGGCAAGCGGAAGCACGTTGCGCGGGTCGGTGACCACGGTGCTGCCCAGGATTCCGTCGGGGCCGAGCCGGCGCGCGTCGACGCCGTCTTTCACGCGACGGGCTTCGAGGTGCAGGTGCACCAGGTTCGGCGAGTCGCTGTCGCCCACCTTGCCCACCAGATCGCCGGAGCGGACCATGTAGCCGCGTCGCAGATTGGGCGCCGGCTCGCTGAGATGGCCGAAGAGCAGGACGTAGTCGCGGTTGCGACCGGCCTCGCGCACAACATGCCTCGTGACCACCGTGTTGCCGAAGAGCGGTCCCACGTAGATGACCTCGGCCGGCCCCACCTGGTGCGAGAGGGGCACCATGTTGATGGGTGCGCCCATGAACTGCGCCAGGTCCACCCCGCCGTGCCCGGTGGCCTTCATCGACCCGCGCCGCTGGCTCTCGCTCGGGCGGTCGAGATCGTAGCCCGACACCACCCGGGGCCAGCCCAGGAAGCGCGCCACCGGATAGCGATAGGCCTCGTAGTCGGCGGGGCGGTCGAGGCGCTTGGCGATCTGCTCGTAGGTGATCACCGCGCCGTGGCTATCGACGTGCGACGCGACGTCGACCTCCGCCTCCGGGAGATCGAGCCAGGGCTCGCTGAGAATCGAGAGCTGCAGCGACGCGCCGTTGAGAAGGCCGCAGGTAGGCTCGGCGTTCTCGTCGTCGGACGCGCTCGCGTCGTCGTCCACGTGAATCTCGTCGGCGCGCCCCAGGAGGTCGAAGAGCGTATCGGCCTTGCCTACAGTGTCGGAGCCGAAGCCCACCGGACCGACCCCGAAGGCAAAGGTCGCGAGGCCGAGAATGGCAGCGCTCAGCATACGCTCTCCGGGTGTTCAGCGGGTCGCTTCATGGTCCACCGGTGCAACATGCAACATCCTGAGGTCATTCCACACCACACGCCATGAATTCCCAAATTCCCGGCAAAATTGCCGGTGGGCCTCCATTGGATGCGTCGAGGGTCCCTTGGCGTTGCAAGCGGGGTGCGATTGCACGCAGCTCTGCCGCGCGGGCCGGGTTGGCGGGCCGGGTCATTGATGCATCCGAAGGGTCGTGGGTAGATGGCCGTTCCCATGACCGATCTCGACGAAATCCGCAGCCGACAGGCTTCCAGCGACGACATCCATGGCTGGCTGGTCTACGGGTTCGCCGTCGAAGGATTGCCCGACGTCGAAGCGCTCGGCGCGATCGAGGCCCTGGCCCGCGATCGCGACCTTTCGTTCCTGTACGGGCAAGGCGCCGCGGAGTTCGCCGACGACGAGGACATGGTGCGCGACACCTGGGTGGTGGGCGTAGAGCTTTGCTCCGTCACCGGCGGCGAAGAGCAGAAGGTCGGCTTCACCTTTGCGGAGCTCCAGGCGGGCATCGACGACGCGCGCACCCGCATCGAAGAGGCGCGCGCGGCCTTCACCGAAGCGTGCGCCGGCTACCTATCGCAGAGCCATCGCTCGACCCAGCCGGTGGTGCCTAGCGACGTGGGCCTCTTCCTCGTCGCCGGTGGCTGCGGCCTGGCGCTGGCCTCGCTCTCCAAGGGCGAATGGGTGGAGCCCGCTGCAGACGCCGAATACACCGAGGCCGAAGAATGGATCGCCGCGCGCCGCGACACCCACGCCACCGCCACCGAGGTGGGCTATCGGTTCGGCACCAAGGGCGCGACGCAGACCACGTATCGCGGCGGCGTGCGCGGACTGGCGGTAGCCGGCGCCGACCAGACCTGCACCGAGGTGGCCATCACCGCGGCATCCGACGCGGCCCTCGACGCCATCCTCCACCCGGCCGGCATCGCGGCGCCGCGCTACTTCATCACCACCCGTTACGACTGAGGCCGCGTGAGGGCCCATGGGTGATCCTTCCCCAGGTCCCGAGGCCCCCTGCCAGTCCGTGGCTCAGGGAGAGCCCTTCGGCGGCCAGAAGGCGTCGCAGGCGGGGAAGGCACAGCGGCTCGGGGCCATGCCACCCCATTCGTAGTGCCACGTCTCGTAGGTCAGGCGTTTGCCGCCCGCCTTCGTCACCGCCTCGTCGAGGGCGCGCGAGGCTTCGTGCACGGCGGGCGTGTCTTCGCTCGCCGATACTTGCCAATCGAAGAGCGCCTTGCCCCTCTCGTCGAGCATTTGGATGTCGCACGCGACGCCGGCGCTGTGGGGGTTCGCGCCGGGAAGCGCACGCCCGAGATTTCTCGGGTCCTGTGCCCGTTGCGCCCAGGCCAGCGACTTTCGTTCGGCGGCATTCGCGGGAGGCGTGGTCGCGTACTTCTTGATGACGTGCGCGGCCTTCAGCACGTAGGAGCAGTCTTCTTGCAGGTCGTCTTCGTTCGGCCGGTAGCACGACTTGACGAAGACCTTGTACTTCGACTTCCACGGTGCGGCGGCGGCGACGGCGTCGAGCCGGGCGAGACCATCGATGACGGGCTGTGTGGCACGTGCCCCGCTTCCGACGCGGATGGTGGAGAACGAGGGTACGGGTTTGAGCTCGGGGGAGTTGCTGGGAATGAGCCCGGGTCCCGACGGCATCGGGCGGCACGTGGTCGTGGTGTCGGTCTTATCGTCCGAGGTCCATCCCGAGGGATTGAACGAGCAATCGCATTGGCAGAACGCCCGGCAGGAGTCGACGTCGGTGCAGAACTTGAGTCCCTTCACGGCGTCCTGACGGGACCAGTTGGAGCATTGCCCGGCTGCCGTTGCAGGCCCGCCGTTCGGTACCGGCTGGTTCTGTGGACCGGCGGCCTGAACGCTCAGCGCGCTCGCATCGTCGCAACGTATCCACCCTGTCTTGCCTGCGTACTCCGCCTGGCAGTAGGTGTTGGGCGCCCACATCGGCCCGTTCGCCGAAAGGAGACGAACGCGGGTCGCGGCTGGCAGGTAGTTGCGGGTCGAGACGACGAAGGTGTCGCCGAGGCCCGGGGCAGTGCGAAAGCCGAGGGGCTTCACGAGCGTCGCATCCGCGGGAAGCTTGACGGCGGCTGGCTGTGCGTGGGCCAGCGCGACTCCGCAAACGAGGGTGAGCCCCAACGAGACAACGTGCGTTCGCTTCATGGGCCGCCGAGGTGCAACGCGCAGGCCATCGTCGAACGGTCGCGCGTGTCTCGTGTTTACGTGCAGTTGAAGAGCGTACTGTGGGGTCGCGCCCGGGGCGCGCCCACGGGCGCACCACGAGCACCGCCTCTCTTGGAAGCGCTACTTGTAGACTGCAACCGAAACGTCGAGGTCAGGGCTCGACCGCTCCCGGCGAGGCCGAGTGAGGCTCGCGCCTCCAGAGCGACGGGGACGTTCAGGGCACGACCTGTACGCCTCGCCAGAAGGCAATACGACCGGCAACCTCGGCAGCTTCCGCCTTCGGCGTGGGGTAATACCAGGCGGCGTCCTTGTTGGTCTGGCCGTCGACGACGACGTCGTAGTAGCTCGCTACGCCCTTCCAACCGCACGTCGTGTGCGTAGCGCTCGGCGCGAGGAACGTGCGCACGACTGCCGCCTCCGGGAAGTAGTGGTTTCCCTCGACCACGATGGTTTCGCTGCTCTCTGCGATGACCGTACCCTGCCAGACTGCCTTCACGCGCGCCTCCCTCGACTGTTGAGTCGCATCGGATGCCGCGGGCGCACGCGCCGTTCCGCAGGCGCTCGATCGCTTCGCCCGAAAAGACTTGCGTAGCGGATCCAATGGCAACCGGTACTACTCCGCCGTCGTCGCAACGGCGCTGCGAAGGTCTTCGATGTCTGCTTCTGCGACGACGATGCCACGCTTCGCAAGGGGTTCCACCACGTCGTGGGAGACCGCATCCAGGAAGGTGCCGTCGAAGCTCGCGCAAGGGAGGGTACCCAGGCCTTCGTTCGCTGCACACTCGCGCCCGAACAGAACGCTGAACGAGCGGATCGTCGTGCCCGCGACCGTGGCAAGGTGCGCTCGGTCCGTATCCGTGAGCGCGGCCCAGTCGAGAAACCACCATCCGAGCTCGGAGTGTTGCGCTTCGTCGCGGAGGATGCGTGAGATGACAGCCTCGATCGTGCGCGAGCCCGCCGCTCGCCGCGACTGCTTCAGAATCGGTACCGTGAGCGACTCGCCCACGCAGCAAGAGCGCACCACGAGCTCGGCCGCGCGAAGGAGCGCGCCTTCGCCTTCGGGGGGCCGGACCAGCTTCTCGAAATTCACTTCGAGAGAAAGCGCCCCGCCCAGCGACATGGCCACGCGGGAGGCGAGCTCGGCGTGGAACATTTCATCGCCCACGAAGTCACCCGCCGCAGCGATGAGGTCGATGGGCGCGCGCGCCGCGAGCATGTGGGTGGCGATCTGTGCAAAGGCTGCCCCGCTCGCGTACTCGCTGAACGCGCTTCGGGTCCAGACCTCACGCGCGGCCACCACCAGATCCGGCGTTGCTTCGCGGGCGATCTCGTCCCAATGGATGTCCTCGGTCCCAGCGCGTCGCTTGTCGAGACGCTTGGACCAGAGGCCTCCCATCGCTTCGAGCGCGAACTCCGTCACAGCTTGCCCTGTTCTCGCAATGCGCCGCAAAAGGCGCTGGCGGTCGTGCCCTTGGCGTTGATGTTCCCGACGAGAGGGTAGCCCTTGTCGTCACAGAGGCATCGGTATCGCTGGGGCTGGGTGAGGGCATTCTCGAGGGTGCTGTTGGAAAGCTCCTGGTTGAGCGCGGTCTGGTCGCACGTGGGAGTCGGCGCCGGCGGCGCCGGCGGCTTCGGCGCGATGGCCTCGCAGAACTGGGTCAACCTCGAGTCGCCCCCCTTGTTGTTGATGTTGCCGGGAAGCGGGTAGCCGTCTCCGTCACAAAGGGGCGCAAAGTGGTGGGGGTTCTTGAGCGCGTCCCCTGGAGTCGTGTCCGAAAATTCTTGCGCGAGCTCCGCTCGGGTTTGCTCCGACGAGGCGGCTGCGGCACAGGCCGAGGTGGTAAGCGCAACGGCGAGGATAGAATAGGCTTTGCGGGTCATGGTGCCCCACGTGCGACCTCCATGCCATCGGCCGCGCACGCCGAAACCATTGGAAAATCGCCGCTCGATTGCGGACCCCGGACACGTGTTGCCACCCGAGTCACCACCTGACCGGTAACCGAAGAGGCTCTTCCTGCGGCCGCCACAACCTCCGTTCCTCGTCGCGATCGCCCCGAGCCGGTAGGGACCCTGCGCCCTTGATCCTCGAGATCTCCCGAGTCTTCACGCGCGGGCGCGCCCGTATCTCGCAAAGACACGGGGTCATCCCGAGTCTTCACGCGCGGGGCGCGCCAGCATCTCGAAGAAACAAAGAGTCATCCCGAGCGAAGCGAGGGACCCCCTCTGTCACTTCGTTGCAAGCCCGAGGGGCCCCCTCGCTGCGCTTCGGGGTGACCGCGAACAGGAAGGCTTTCGCCCGGCCGCGAGTGACTGCGTGGCCGTCGCTGGTGGCCCGCGCGCCGGTCGAAAGCCTTGTTGAACGAGCCCGAAGCGGCGTGC
>JABFRG010000312.1 GCA_013141295.1 Polyangiaceae bacterium | reverse complement strand
TCGAGCTATCGGACGACGCGGCGCTGGCGAACATTCACCGACTGGCCGCGTACTCGCTCGGATGCGCGGTGGCCCGCTTCGGCATAGTTGCCATTCCCCGCCTCGCCGCGCTGATGACCGCCAAGCCATTGAAGCCCCACACCGAGCTCCTGGCGCAGCTCCGCACGCCGCGGCTCGCCCGGGTGGCGTGGAGCTTTCACGAGGACGAAGCGTGGATTCTCGACGATCCCGAGGCCTCGGCGCTGGGCCTGGTTCCGGATCTCCTCGCGGTGCAGCTGCACCATCGCTTCGCCGCCGAAATGGCCCTTCTGCGTCTATGCGTGGCCGGTCATCGCGCCGCGGTGGAACGGGCCGCCGCCCGCTACGGAAGCGACGTAGCGAACGACGTGCAGCGGATTCTCGATCGTGATCCGGCGCAGCGTCTTCCGGACCCGCTGCCGGCGATTCATGCCAAGTTCGAGGATGGGTCGCTCCCGGTGCTCGTTACCGAGCATGGTCCCTTGCCGCCTTCCGCCAACGCCACCATCGGCAAGCTCCTGGCGGTGAGCCCCGGATGGCTTCCGCATCCGGGCATCGAGGAGCTCCGTGTACGCTGCACAGAAGCGTCGCGCGATGCGTTCGCCTGGGAGGCTATCGCAAGGCCTTCGGCATGAAGGTGCTCTCGCTGCTGGGGGGCGATGGTTGCGCGCGGAACCTCGACGCGGAGCTATCATCCGCCCGAAGCAAGTTTTCGCCGGCGCAGCACCACGAGGCCTACGCGGTCCTGGCGCGCATCGGAACGCCGCTCGCCCGCTCGCTCCTCGCCAAGCATGCGCTGCTCAGCCCGTGGCGCGATCGCAACGAGCGCATCGACGGCCTTCTCGGCTCCTCGCTTCCGGAAGACGCTCTGCTCGCGCTCGACGTCGACCCCGACCGCGTGCCCCTCGACTACGGTCCGCGCGCCTTTCGCGTGCTCGTCGACGAACATTTGCAGCCGTGGGTGGTGGACGAGGGCAAGAAGCGCACGCCGAAGCTACCCAAGCCCACCAAGAAGGACGACGCGATCAAGGCCGCGGCCGCGGCGGCAGCGTTCGATGCGCTGCGCCTGGACCTCGACGATCACCGGCAGACGGCGCTCGTCGGGCTGGAACGCGCGATGGCCGCGGGGAGAACCTGGAACCTCGAGCGACTCCGCCGGATCGTAGGCCATCCGCTGCTCGGGCGCCTGGCGCGCCGCCTCGTTTGGGAGTGGCTGGGGTCGCGCTTCTTCCGGGTTGCGGAGGACGGCACCTTCGCCGACGAGACGGACGCTGCGCTGGAGCTCACGGAGGAAGCGACGGTGGCGCTGGCCCATCCGGCGCGCATCCCCGATGCGGTGCGCGATGGCTTTCATCAGATCCTCCACGACTACGCCATCATTCAGCCGTTCGAGCAGCTCCAGCGAGAGTCGTATCGAGCCAGCGACGAGGAACGCGCCGCCACGGAGCTGGCGCGCTTCGACGGGCGAAGGGTGGCGAGCGCTCGGCTGGAGGGGCTCCTGGGCGCGCGCGGGTGGCAACACGGTGGCCACACCACGATGCACAAGCCCATCGGCGAGTATCTGGCGGTCCTCGAGATCCCGCGGCGCGCCGTGCACGCCCGGGGTGCCACCGCGGCCGATCAACTCGGCAAGGTCACGCTCCGCGGGCCGGCCGGCCCCGCGACCTTCGGCGCCCTCTCGGCGGTGCAGGCCAGCGAGCTCTTGCGCGATCTCGAGACGCTGCCATCCGCGTAAAGTGCATCTTACACGCTTCGCGCGAGCCGGTCCTCGCCTGCGGCGGCGATCGCCTCGAAGAGCGAATCCATCGGCACGAAGAGGTCCCAGAACGGCGCACGCAGGAGCAACGCCGCGCCCTCGACGACGCGGCGCTCCAGCGACTCGTTGCGCTTCCCCTTCCAGAGGTTATCGGCCAGCGCCACCAGCAGCTCGTCGAACGACACCTCCATCTCGTCCCAGCGCCCATGCGAAAGGCAGCAGCGGGCGACCTCGGGGGCCACGCCGGCCTCGAGCAACATGCGTTCCCCGGCCGGTTCGTGGAGCTTTCCCGGGGCCGAGAGCTCGGCGGGGTGGGCAATCTTGCCGGCGTCGTGGAACACCACGCCGAGGCGCACCAGCTGCGCGTCGTGCGGAATGCGGAGCGTGACGAGCCTGGCGACAAGGGCGTCGGCGGCCTCGCCCACCAGCTCCACGTGACGCACGAGCCGTTCGGGAGCGCCGAGCGTTCGCAAGAGCGCCCGCGCTTCCTCCACCGAGGCAAACCCATGATCGATGGAACGAGCCAACCCCGTGGGGTGTAGCGCACTCCACGGGGCTCGCAACATTCCACGCGCACGGCGCTTGCATCGCGGTGGAGGACGCATCCCGTTCGAATCGGCCTCCGCTGCCAACGACCTTTCCCCCGAGGGCTCATCATGACTTTTCGTCTCACTTCGCCGAGCTTTGCCCATGAGGCAGAAATCCCCACCAAGCACACTTGTGAGGGCGCAGATGTGTCGCCACCGCTCGTCTGGGCGGGATTGCCGGCGGGAACGAAGAGCCTGGCGCTGATTGTCGACGACCCCGATGCACCGGACCCGAAGGCGCCGCAGCGGGTGTTCGTGCATTGGGTAGTCTACGATCTGCCGCCCAGCGCGAAGGGCCTGGCGGAAGGAGCCTCCACCCAGCTGCCGCCGAGCGCGCTCCAGGGCAAGAACGACTGGAAGGTCCGTGGCTATCGCGGTCCCTGCCCGCCCATCGGGCGACATCGCTACGTCCACAAGCTCTACGCGCTCGACACCGTGCTCCCGGACCTCGGTGAGCCCGACAAGGGCGCCCTGGAGCGGGCCATGGAGGGTCACGTCATCGCGCAGGCGGTGCTCATCGGGACGTACGAGAAGCAGCGCGCGCACTGAAGCGAAACGCGCTGGCCACGATGAAGCTGCGCCCCAGCACCAAGGCTCGGTAGCGGGCCCCCGGAGGCGCATGGGCGATCACCGACGCGGCCGCACCGGCCTTCTGCAAGACCTCGGCGACCTCTCGGGCCACGCTCTCCGGTCCTTGCAGAATGCACCCGAATCCATCGTCAACCTGCGCCCGCGTCCCCGCCACGTACTCGTCGCGGCGCCGGAGCAGACCGGGATCTCCTTCGAGATAGGCTGCGAGCGCCTCGCGCGCCGCCTCCTGGACCTCGCGCATCCCCGAGGCGTACACCCGCGCCGAAGGCTCGTGATGGTGCGCGAGCACCTCGTGCTCGTCGAAGAGCGAAACCGCGTCGAATGTGGGTCCGTGGAACCTACGCTCGGCGACCCCTGCAAAGTGCACCCGCACCGGTGACCCATCTCGACTCACCAGGTCCCAGTAGGTCGTCTGACGCCGTTCGATGTGGCCGCCCTCGCGCAAGCACGCTGGAACGACGTCGTCGGGCGCATCTTGGGCGAACCTCTCCGCCTCGTGCGCTTCCGGTAGCCTCGCGAGGAGCTCCGCGAAGGTGCTCTGATTGCAGCGATACTCGCCGATGACGCGCTCGCTCCGGCACGGGCTCCGGTTGAAGCCCTCCTCGATGTGGTTGTACCAGACGATCTCGGCGGCGATGCGGCCCACCACCCAGAAGCGCTCGCCGTCCGGCGCGCCCTCGCACTCCCACTCCGCGGGCGGCATCGCCAGCCGCGCCCAAGCTCGCTGCACCACGTCGTCGGCCCCCGCGAGCCCTTCGGCCACCATGGCTGCGATCTCCGCGCGCGTTGGGCGAAACATCCCGGCAGCATAGTCCGAAGGCGAGCATTCATCCCGAACGCGGTGAGGTACCCTCTGCGGCTCGGGCTCGGGCTCGGGCTCGGGCTCGGAGGAGCCTTGGCACGTCGGCGCGCCAGTGGCTCGAAGAAACAAGGGGTCATCCCGAGCGAAGCGAGGGACCCCCTCTGCGGTTGCGGCGTACGAAGGATTCGCTGCGTCCCCCCCGGTTTCGCCGGCATTTCGGCGGCGCGTCATCCAAATGGGCGATGACCCGGGCGCGCGAGAGCGATTACGGATGGGGAAATGGTGCCTCTTGCGTCCAGCCTCGCTTCCATGGCTGGTCACTACGACGTCGTGATCATCGGGTCGGGCTACGGCGCATCGGTGTGCGCGGCGCGGCTTGCGCGAGCCGGCAAGCGCGTGTGCGTCCTGGAGCGCGGGCGCGAGGTGTCGCCCGGCGGGTTTCCGCGGGATCCGGTGAGCTTCGCGGCGGCGGCTCAGGTGGAGCATGCGCGAGGACGCGTCGGCCACAAGAGCGCCCTGTTTCGCTTCGTCATGGACGACGACGTGGGCGCCACCATGGGGTGCGGCCTCGGGGGCACGTCGCTCATCAACGCCGGTGTGGCGCTTCGCCCCGATGCTGCGGTGTGGGACGAGCCCCGCTGGCCCGTTGCGCTGCGCGCGGACGTCCATGGCCGGGAAGAAGCCTTCGCGCGCGCCGAGGCCATGCTGCGACCGGCGCCCTATCCGGAACGAACTGCCCAGGGCGATCCCATGCCCACCTTGCCCAAGCTCGACGCGCTGGAAGCAGCCGCGCGCGCCATGGGCAAGCCCGACACCTTCTGCCGGGTGCCGCTCACGGTGGCCTTCGAGGCGACCACCAGCGCGGCCGGCGTTGCGCAACCCGCCTGCGCTCTGTGCGGCGACTGCCTCAGCGGCTGCAACACCGGCGCCAAGACCACCTTGCTCACCACCTACCTGGCCGACGCTGCGGCCCACGGCGCCGAGCTCTACACGGAGATCGACGTTCGCCGGGTCGAAGCCCAGGCGCGCGGCTACAACGTCTACTTCGAGCCGACCGCGCTCCACCGGGAGCGCTTCGACGCGCCGCCGCTGCACGTCCATGGCGACGTCGTGGTCCTGGGTGCGGGCGCCATCGGCTCCTCGGAGATCTTGCTCCGCTCGCGCGCCGCCGGCCTTCCGGTGTCGAACCAGCTCGGCAAGCGATTCTCCGGCAACGCCACGACCATCGCCTTCGGCCACCAGGTGTCGGTGAACGTGCACGCGGTGGGCGGCGCCCCCGACGGTGTGGTGGGCCCGGCCATCGCCGGGATGATCACCGCGCGCGACGCCGATGGGCACCCCATGGTCATTCAGGAGACGTCGATTCCCCGGCCGCTCACCACCGTGGTTTCGAACATCCTGCGCTGGTCCGGCACGCTCTCCGCGACCTCCGGAAGCCCGCTCACCGGCCGCCGCTCGCTGCGGCTCTTGCGGGAGAATACCCAGTGCTACGCGGTGACCGCCCGCGACGACGCGGGTGGGCGCGTATCCATCGAGGACGGCCGCGTGCGGCTTCGCTGGCCCGGCGCCGGGTTGCAGCCGGTGGTGAGCGCCATCCACGAGGAGCTACGCACGGTCACCACAGCGCTGGGCGGTCGGCTGGTGGCCAATCCCGCCTGGGAGAATTTGCCCAAGCAGCCGCCCATGACCACGCATCCGCTCGGCGGGTGCGCCATGGCCGAGGACGGCGCCTGCGGCGTGACCGATCACCGAGGTCGCGTGTTCTGCGGCGATGGGCCAGAGGTTCACGAGGGTCTCCTGGTGTGCGATGGCTCGGTGCTGCCGGGGGCGCTCGGATGCAATCCGCTGCTCACGATATCGGCGCTCGCGGAACGCGCCGTCGCGCTCCTGCTACGCGACTATCCGAGCACGGCGTCCGAACGTCCGATGGTCCGGCACCCGGTAGTGGCCAATCACGCGAGCGAGCTGCAGTTCACCGAACGTATGACCGGAACCTGGAATCACCCGGGCGGCGCCCACTTCTCGTTCGTGTGCACCCTGCTCTGGCCGAGCCTCGGGGCGCTCCTGACCGATCCTGCGGTGCACGCGCGGTCGGTCGGCACCCTGGAGGCCCCCGCGCTCTCGCCGGACCCGCTCACCGTCGTGCGCGGACACTTTCAGCTGCTGGTGCCGTGGGAAGACGGCTCACGGCGGATGATTCACCAGCTCACGGTGCGCGATTGCCAAGGCCGAACCTGGTTCGTCGACGGCTACAAGACCATCGGCCGAGATAGAGGTCGGGGCCTGTGGCCCGACACCACCACGCTCTACTTCACGGTCCACGAGGGCGAAACCAGCGCCTCTCCGAGCATCGGCGAAGGCTCGGTGGAGGTTCGCCTGGACGATCTGTGGAAGCAGGTCTCCACCATGCGCGGCGGCGCCGCGAACGGACGCGGCCCGCTCGCCAGCGTGCGCGCGACGGGCAAGTTCCTCCGCATGTTCGCCAGCGACATGCTCGACACCTACGTGGTTCCCTCGCTCGGAGGCCGAAAGCCGCGGAGCGCTCCGCCGAGCGCCTCGTGAGCCCGGCGGAGCTGGAGAGCGCGCTGCGGCGTCGCGGAACCGGGTTCGCGGAGCTCCAGCGGCTCGTGCACCCTACACGTTTTCCGATTTCACCCTCTCGCGCATGGCTGGGCCTGAGTCGCGCGGTGGTGACGCTCGCGTTGGGCCAGGCGTGCTTGCTGGCATCGCCTGCGCAGCCGGCGCTCGCCGTCGCGCTCTCCGTCGCGGGCTGGATCGTCTCGTCCACCGGCCTCGCCGGATTCTTCATCGTGGGCCACGAGTGCGGGCACCAGGCATTCTCCCGCACGCCGTGGGTGAACACCGTGGTGGGCCACCTGTGCATGTCGCCCATTCTCATCGGCTTTCACAATTGGCGCCGGGCCCACGCGCATCACCATGCGCACACCCAGATGCGCGGCGAGGACACCGACTGGCCGGAGCAAATGCCCACCCGCGCCGCGTACGATGCGGCCTCACCCTGGGATCGCTGGCGCGCGCGACTCGCCTACGGAAGCTTCGTGGGGACCCTATTGGGCTTTCCGGTGGCCATCGTGCGTCGCACCTTCATGCGCGCGCTCTACCCGCAGGTGAAGCTCTCGCGCCGGGCGCGCCGGGAGCTCGCCCTCTCCAATGCGCTCATGGTGCTCGCCAGCGGTGGAATCATCGGCGGCCTGTGGCTCACGCGCGGCTTCGGGGGCATGATGCGGCACTACGGGATTCCCATGTATCTCGGCATGGTGCTGGGAACGTTCTTCACCTATCTGCACCACTCGGCGCCGGGCGCACGGGCCTACGATCGCCATGCCTGGAACCCCATCCGCGGGCAGGTGGCCGCCACCTTCGACGTGCGTTTTCCGGCCTGGTTCGAGTGGCTCTTCTTTCATATCAATCGCCACTTGCCGCACCACATCGAGCCCCGGATACCCTGGTATCACCTACCGCGCGCCACGGGCACCCTGCGGGCCGCGGTCCCGGAGCTGGCCGCCGATCGCCGCTTCTCGCTGCGCTACCTCACGCGCGCCTGGTCCGCACCGGTGCTCGAACCGGTGGCCGACGGCACCTACGCCGCCAGTCCGGTGGATGCGGTAGAGACCGATCCCGCTCAGGCACCGCAGCGTGCTCCAAGGTAGAATTCATCGCCCACCGGCTTTTCTGTCTCTATGCTGCGCGTCAGCGTGTTCGAGCGGAACTACGAATATTCGGTCCTGACGGAGCTCCCGGGAAGTGAGGCTGTGCGCTATTTTCCAACGGACCGATGCGAGTCGCCGCTGCTGGTCCAGTTTCGGAGCGGCGATTTTCGCTGGGTAGGTGGATTCGGCAGCGGTCGGCCCAGCGCGGGCACGTGCACCGGAGTATTCGAGTGCCCTCGTCTGGACCAAGCTTGTGTCGTGTCGAACGGGAGTGCGTACGGCGCCGACGTTCGCGAGCCCACGGCGACGATTGTGTGGGCGAGCGAGCTCGTAACGCAGGTCACGCCGTGTGTCGACGCACGCCTGCTCTTGCTCACGGATCCATGGGGGCTTGCGGCGTACTCTGCCGATGGGCTGCTGTGGAAGAGTGAACGCTTGTCGGTGTACGGCCTTCGTGTTCTCTCGACCGATGCGAGTACGGTCGTGGTGCGAGGTGAGCTTGCGGACGACGAGCCGTACGAGCGAGCGGTCGACCTCGCTACCGGGCGCTTGATCTAGCGTGCTCGGCGACGAAGGCTTCGATGGCCGCGGCGGCCTTTTCGCTCTGGCACTGGAGAATCAAGTGCGCCGAGTCGAAGGCGACCACGCGAAGCTGGGGAATGAGGGCTGCGAGCTCGCCCGCGAGGGCACGACGAACCAATGCGTCCTCGGTGGCGTCGAAGTAGGTGACCGGCAGGCGGACCGCCCGCGCGGACTCCGTCTCGTCGACCTCCAGCACGGCTTTCACCCGGCGGGCCACCACCTCCGGCCGCACCTGGGCCAGGGATTGCTGCATACGCTCCACCAGGGCATGGCTCGCCGCCGGCCCCGCGAGCAGTCTCCGCACCAGGAACGCCGGCATGGGCATCGCGAACATGCGCGGATGGAGGAAGCGCGCCGCGTGCGAGAGGGCGCCGCCCACCGGGCTCTTGTGGAACGTGGCCACCAGCACCACGCCCACGAGCCCCGGCGGCGCGAGGGCAGCAACGCGGAGCGCCAGCGCGCCGGAGAACGATTCGCCCACCACCACGAACGCGCCATCGGCGGGAAGCGCGGCCACCACGAGGTGGAAGAGCTCCTCGTACCCCAGCGGGCGATCCACCGGATAGCGCACCACGACGTGCGGCGATCGCAGGTGCGGGAGCAGCGGCGCGAAGTTGTCGCCCGTGCCGTCGAGACCCGGTAGCAGTACCAACGTGCTCATCGAAGGCGGCCGAGCCTACAACGAATGCGGGCAATAGGCCGCAACTCGCGTCGCGCCAACCGAAATGCGGATGAAAGTTCCGCAATGCGCCGAATCGTGCCTTGCGCGCGCCCCTCGAAGGTACAGGCTCCCCGCCATGAAACGCACCCCTGCCCGCTTCGCGCTCGCCCTCGCGCTCACTGTCGCTTGCGGCGACACCGTGTCCGATGTCCCCGGTTCCGACGTCGATGCCGGCCTCGACTCCGGCGGCAAGGTGGGGAGCGACGCGAGCACCGGCAACGACGGCGGCACGAAGACCGACGGCGCCACCGGAGAGTGCGGCACGTGCCCCAGCGGCTACACCTGCGGCAGCGCCAACGGCAAGGCGGTGTGCCGCTCCGGTGCGGGCATTCCGCTCTTCGAGCACGTGTACGTGGTGCTCATGGAGAACACCTCGCTCGATACCCTCGACAAGGCCACCAACACGCCCAACTTGAAGCGCATGGCTTCCACGGGCGCGAGCGGCAAGAACTACCACGGCGTCACCCACCCCAGCCTCCCCAACTACATCGCGCTCGTCACCGGCGATACCCAGGGCATCGGCTGCGACTGCAAAGCGGCCCCCGGGCAAGGCACCTGCAGCGCGGTCTCGTGCAACCGGGTGCTGAGCAACTGCACCTGCGCTGCCCCCATGACCACCATCGCCGATCAGCTGGAGACTGCCAAGAAGGGCTGGAAGGCCTACGCCGAGGGCATGGGCACCGCCTGTAATGTGCAGAATGCAGGCAACTACGCGGTGCGCCACGTGCCCTTCCTCTACGACACCAAGATCCAGAACGACGCCACCCGCTGCGCCAACGTGGTGGACCTCACGGCCTTCGATCCGGAGACCGCGCCGGCCTTCTCGTTCATCGCGCCGGACCTCGAGCACGACATGCACGATCCGTTTCCCGGCGGCGCCCAGAACCTCGCCAACGGCGACGGCTTCATCGGCCCCCTGGTGGACCGCATCGTGGCCTCGGCCGCCTACAAGAAGAGCGGGCTCCTGGTGGTGGTGTGGGACGAGGACGACGCCTCCGGCGGCATCACCGGCACCGACGATCCGATTCCCATGTTCGTGATGTCGCCCTTCGCCAAGAGCGGCGGCTTCGCCTCCTCGCTCAAGATGGACCACTACACGCTCCTCGCCACCCTCGAAGACGGCCTCGCTCTCCCCCGCCTGGGCAAAGCCGCCACCGCCCGCGCCGGCTTCGAGCCCACCCTCGCCGACTTCTTCCCGGACAAGTGAGCTAGGGGGTGTCCCTAGTTTCGGCTCCGCGCCGGCGAAACGCCGCCTTTTTCGCGCCTTCTGCGTTGTTCGTCGTCGACGTAGCAGAAGTACGGCTCCTCCTCTCGCCTTGAAGGCACGAGAAAATTCGACGTTCGCCTCGGTCCGGAAAACTAGGGACACGCCCTAGCCGGGCAGCATCTCCGCCTCCCGCTTCGTCGGATAGAAGGCGCGCTTGAAGGCCATGCCGTAGAAGAGCGTACCGTGAATGCCGTGGACGCACTTCTTGTCGACGGGCGCGCTCCACATGCGCGCCGCGAGCGCATCGAGGAGGGCCGCGTCGATCCGCATCGGCAGGTCTTCGGCAAATTCCACGTCCTGGCCCTGGCCCGGAAAGAGAAGCGCGAAGTCGGCGTCCGCAACAGCAAATACGCTGTAGGTGCAGTTGGAGGCGTCGTCGATGACTTGAATGTTCTTCATGGGGATTCCCCGGACTCAACAGAGTGCGATGGGCCGCACGGGACGTTGCAGCTCGGGCTGAACGAGCTCGACATCGCACCCCGGGAGCGACAGCACCCAATACAGCGCGGACACATGCACGTCGTCCACACCGAACATGTCGAAGCTCTCGGGGTCGGCTTTCCAGAGCAGGCGCAGCCGCTGCGCGTCTTCCTGCGTATCGAAGAGGCCGAACCCGTTGAGCGCCGGTTGCAATGCCACCGCGTGGGTGCCATCGGGAACGCCCCCGAGGACCGCTTGCTCGATGAGTGAATACTGCGTGGTAGTCCACACGTCGTATCCGATGAACAAGCTCGGCACGAGCGGAATGGCGGGCGGCGGCACGTCGAGCAGATCGCCGCAGAGCCCGAGCACCCGAAGACGCGGCGTGCTCTTGCAGCAGAGGCTCACGTAGCTGATGACGCCATCGAGGTCCGCAGCAAACTTCGTCGCGCGGTCAATGCGCAGCGTCTCGGAGTCGCGCGACGAAAGCCGCTCCGGCCAAGCAATGCCGTGGGACACACCGCGATACGCATCGACGCGACGGGGGAAGTCTTCGAGCACCAGGTACCGAGGCGTCATGGCGCTTCTTCCGGGAAGCAGAAGCCCCTCGGCCCATCGGGCACATGCCAGGAGACCACCTCGACCTCGGCGGGCCACGGATCGTCGTAGGTGAAGCCTTCGAGCATCGAGATGTAGCCGTCGATAACGAAGAGCACCACGCCGATGCCGTGGGCCACGCCACGGAGCTCGACGTGCGGTCCGCCGATGATGTTGCGGCGACACGCGATGCGCAGCTCTGCGGCACTCGGCCCAAGCTCGAGGTGCGAGAAGAAGCCCACTCCGGTGAGGTTACGCTCCACGCCCACGATGTGCTTGGTCTGCGCCCGCAGCGCCGGGAACTGCGGGTGATCACCAGCGAGCGTCCGCTCGATCGCTTCGGCTTCGAACGGATTGAGCAATGCCATGGATCGAACGTCGCCTCCCCGCTTGGAATGTAGCAGATCACCCCTCGGGGCAGACACTCGGCTTGGCGTTGGAGAGGTAGAAGCGCAATGGGTGTGGCTCTTCTCCGACGGGACAATGCATAGCAGGATCGATCACTTGACTGGGTGTAGACCTCATCGTGGCGGCCGCCTTCTCGTCTTCCGTGGCGGCTTGGGTGTGATGTCCACGACGTTGGCGAGCACGTGAACTTCGCTCTGGTACGTCGCGGCAAGCAGAGCCCATGCTTGATCGAAGCGTTCGCTCTGGTCCCAGCCCCGCATCGTCAAGATTGCCTGTGCGCCGTGGCTGCCCCATCGCATGCCGCTCAACTTGAGGCGTTGGGCGACAAGAGTCTTGCATGCGGCTTCCACCATGCCACTTCCGATCATGAAGCCCTCGCGCTTCCATTCGGCATACCGCATCCGATGCTTGTTCTTGCGGAAGTACGCGAGCACCTGGGCCACCCGCGTGAGTCGCGGATGCTTCCGCTT
>JABFRG010000802.1 GCA_013141295.1 Polyangiaceae bacterium | reverse complement strand
TCCGACCATCGCGCCCGCGCCCCGGGTGCCCTCGGTCCGCCCGGTGCCGCACCTCCGCTCGGTGCCGCCACCGGCCCCCGAGCCTCCTTCGGTCGCCGTGGCCCCAGTGCCCGCCATGCCCGCCATGGCCGCTTCTCCGGCAGACGCTCCCAAGGCGACGCCGCCCAAGGACGACGGGAGCTCCGTCTCCGACAGTAACGTGCGGGTCGACGTCGGGCTCCTCGACAAGCTCATGAACCTGGTGGGCGAGCTGGTGTTGGCCCGCAACCAGATTCTCCAGTTCGGCGTCCGCGTGGAAGACCCGGCCTTCATCGGCGCGTCGCAGCGCATCAATACCATCACCACCGAGCTCCAAGAGAACGTGATGAAGACCCGGATGCAGCCCATCGGCAACATCTGGAGCAAGCTCCCGCGCATCGTCCGCGACGTGGCCGTCACCTGCGGCAAGCAGGTGCGGGTCGAGATGGTGGGCAAGGACACCGAGCTCGACCGAACCATCCTCGAGGCCATCAAGGACCCGCTGGTGCACGTGGTGCGCAACGCCGTGGACCACGGCATCGAGACCCAGGAGGTGCGGGCGGCGCGCGGCAAGCCCCGGACCGGCACGCTGCTCCTGCGCGCGTACCACGAGGGTGGGCACGTGTGCCTGGAGATCTCCGACGACGGCGCCGGCCTCAACACCGAGGCGATTCGCCAGCGGGCCGTCGCCAAGAGCCTGGTCACCGCCGAGCGCGCCGCACAGATGACCGACCGCGAGCTCTCGCAGATGATCTTCGTGCCGGGGTTCTCCACCGCGGCCAAGGTGACCAACGTCTCCGGACGCGGCGTCGGCATGGACGTGGTGAAGACCAACGTGGAGCGCATCGGCGGCACCGTGGACCTCTTCTCCACCCCCGGTCAGGGCACCACCCTCAAGATCAAGATTCCCCTCACGCTCGCCATCGTCCCGGCGCTCATCGTCACCAGCGGAGACCAGCGCTGCGCGATTCCGCAGACGAGCCTGGTGGAGCTGGTGCGCCTCGAGGGCGACAGCGCCAAGGCCGGCGTCGAGCTCATTCACGGCGCGCCGGTGTACCGCCTTCGCGGTCAGCTCCTCCCGCTGGTCTACCTCGACCGGGCCTTCGACCTCTCGAAGCAGGGGGGCGTGTCGGTGTCGGCCGACGGCGGTGTGAACATCGTGGTGCTCCAGGCGAACGACCGTCAGTTCGGACTGGTGGTGGACGAGGTGCGCGACACCGAAGAGATCGTGGTGAAGCCGCTGGGGCGCGAGCTCAAGTCGGTCACCGTCTTCGCCGGCGCCACCATCATGGGCGACGGCCGGGTCGCCCTCATCCTCGACGTCGTCGGGCTCGCGCAGCACTCCCGGGTGCTGAGCCGGATTCGCGAGCGCGCGCCCACCGGCGGCAAGCAGGCCGCTGCGGCCGAAGGAGCGAGCGTGGAGCAAAAGCAAGCGCTGCTGCTGTTCGGTGTGGGCGAGAACACCACCATGGCTCTCCCGCTCGAGCTCGTATCTCGCCTCGAAGAGTTCCCCCGTGACCGCCTGGAGCGTGTGAGCTCGCGCCTGGTGGTGCAGTACCGCGGCGAGATTCTCCCGCTGGTCGACCTGAGCGAGCTGGTGGGCGGCGGATACGGCCAGGGCGACGACCCGAGCACGGTCCACGTCATCGTGTACGCCGAAGGCAACCGCCGCATCGGATTCATGGTCGGAAGAATTCTCGATGTCGTCGAAGAGGCCGTTCACGTGGAGAGCTGCGGGAGCTCCCGCGGCATGCTCGGCGCAGCGGTGCTCCAGGGGCGCATCACCGAGCTCCTCGACGTGCGCTCGGTCGTCGCAGCCCACGACCCCACGTTCTTCGATGGAGAAGCAGCATGAGCGCCGATGGCATCGCCGGTTCGTCCAAGCAACTCTGCACCTTCTACCTGGACGGCCTCCTGTTCGGCGTGGAGGTCATCCGGGTGCAAGAGGTCATTCGGCATCAAGCCATGACCCCGGTCCCCCTCGCCCCCAGCGTGGTCAGCGGGCTCATCAATCTCCGTGGGCAGATCGTCACCGCCCTCGATCTGCGCCGGCGGCTGGGGCTCCCCCCGCTCCCGGAGGGCAGCCTTCCCATGAACGTCGTGGTGCGCCACGACGAGGGCGCCATCAGCTTGCTGGTCGACGAGATCGGCGACGTGGTCGACGTCGACGAAGCCTCGTTCGAAGCGCCGCCCGAGATGCTCGACCCCGCCGTGAAGGGGCTCATCAGCGGCGTCTACAAAGTTCACCCTCAACTACTCCTCGTTTTGAACACGGATCTCGCGGTCCGCGTCGATGAAATTCACAGTGCGGAAGGAAGCAATCATGGCCAACGGTAACGGACACATCGGATTCGAAGGCGACAAGCGACGCAACGGGCACGCGAAACAACCGGCCGCCGCCAAGAAGAGCGCGCAGCACGACGCCGAGCTCGAGTCGACGAAAGCCGACAGTGCAGAGCAAGAAGCGCATCTGGCGACCTTCGCCCAGGCCGAGCTCTGCCGCGCCATGCTCGAATGCGCGCCCACCAACGTCATGTACGCCGATACCGACGGCATCATTCGCTACGTGAACCAGGCGTCGGTCGCCACCTTGAAGCGCATCGAGCACCTGCTCCCGATTCGCGCGGACAAGATCGTCGGGACGAACATCGACGTCTTCCACAAGAACCCCTCGCACCAGCGCCGCCTGCTGGCCGACGACCGCAACCTCCCGCACCGCGCGGTGATCACGCTCGGCACCGAGAAGCTGAGCCTCCTCGCCAGTGCGGTTTACGACAAGTCCGGCAAGTACGTCGGTGTCATGCAGAGCTGGGACGTGGTCACGGCGGCGGCCGAGGAAACCGCCAATGCCAAGGGGCAACTTGCCGCCATCGACCGCGTGCAGGCGGTCATCGAGTTCGAGCTCGACGGCACCGTCCGGACCGCGAATGCGAACTTCCTCTCGGCGCTCGGCTACTCCCTCGCGGAGATTCAGGGCAAGCACCACTCGATGTTCGTCGACCACATCGAACGCAGCGGCCATGCCTACCGCGAGTTCTGGGCGCAGCTCAACCGCGGCGAGTTCGTTGCCGGCGAGTTCAAGCGCATCGCCAAGGGAGGCGGAGAAGTCTGGATTCAGGCTTCTTACAATCCCATCCTCGACGCGCAGGGCAAGCCCTACAAGGTGGTGAAGTACGCCACCGACATCACCGAAGCCAAGGTCAAGGCCGCGGACTTCTCGGGACAGATTGCCGCCATCGGGCGCTCCCAGGCGGTCATCGAGTTCGAGCTCAATGGCACCATCCGCACCGCAAACGAGAACTTCCTCTCGGTGCTCGGCTATCGTCTCTCGGACATCCAGGGTCGGCATCACTCGATGTTCGTCGACGTCACCGAGCGCGCCAGCCCCGACTACCAGGAGTTCTGGGCCCGTCTCGGCCGCGGTGAGTTCGTCGCGGGCGAGTTCAAGCGCATCGGGAGTGGCGGCAAGGAAGTCTGGATCCAGGCCTCCTACAACCCCATCATGGACGCCAGCGGGCGCCCCTTCAAGGTGGTGAAGTACGCCTCCGACATCACCAAACAGGTGGAGTCGCGGTTCCTGATGAATCAGGTGCTAAAGGGCGTCGCCGCCAACGCCGTGACCCTCACCTCGTCTTCGGAGGAGCTCTCGGCCGTCAGCCAGCAGATGAGCGCCAATGCCGAGGAGACTGCCGTGCAGGCCAACACCGTCTCGGCCGCCGCCGAGCAGGTGAGCCGCAACGTGCAGACGGTGGCCGCCGGTACCGAAGAGATGTCCGTGAGCATCCGCGAGATTGCCAAGAATGCGGCGGAGGCGGCGCGGGTGGCTAGCTCCGCGGTGAGCGTAGCCGCGTCGACGAACGTGATGGTGGCCAAGCTGGGCGAGAGCAGCGATGAAATTGGCAAGGTCATCAAGGTCATCACCTCGATTGCCCAGCAGACCAAGCTCCTCGCGCTCAACGCCACCATCGAAGCGGCGCGCGCCGGCGAAGCGGGCAAGGGCTTCGCGGTGGTGGCCAACGAGGTCAAGGAGCTTGCCAAGGAAACCGCCAAGGCCACCGAGGACATTAGCCTCAAGATCTCGGCCATCCAGTCCGACACCACCGGCGCGGTCGCAGCCATCGGGCAGATCAGCAACATCATCAACCAGATCAACGACATTCAGAACACCATCGCGAGCGCGGTCGAAGAGCAAACCGCCACCACCAACGAGATGAGCCGAAACGTCGCCGAGAGCGCCAAGGGCGTCGACGAGATCGCCAAGAACGTGACCGGTGTGGCCAAGGCCGCCCAAGACACCACCGCAGGGGCAGCCAGCTCGCTGCAAGCCGCTCGATCCCTCTCCGGCATGGCCGTGGACCTCGAGAAGCTCGTCGGTCAGTTCAACGGCAAGTCCTGAAGGGTAAGCGGGAGGAACATCATGAGAGCACTAGTCGTAGACGATTCGCGCGCCACTCGGACCATTCTCAAACGGGCGCTCACCGCGCAGGGCTTCGAAGTCTTCGAGGCCGGAGATGGCCGCCAAGCCCTGGAAGAGCTCGCCAAGACCGGTCCGGTGGACCTGGCCCTGGTGGACTGGAACATGCCGGTCATGACCGGATACGAGCTCATTCGCGAGGTGCGGGCGCGCAAGGACATGGACGCCATGGCGATCATGATGGTGACCACCGAGAGCGAAGCGACCCAGGTGCAGAAGGCCCTCGAAGCCGGCGCCAACGAGTACGTGATGAAGCCCTTCACGGACGCCGTGCTCAAGGAGAAGCTCATTCTCCTCGGGCTGGCATAGGTCGAGCATGAAACCGTTCCGCGTGCTCATCGTCGACGACTCGACGCCAATCCGTACCATGCTCTCCGGAATCCTCTCCGAGGAATCGGACATCGAGGTGGTGGGAACCGCCGGCTCCGGGGCGGTCGCCCTCGCCAAGCTGGCGCAGCTCAACCCGACCGTCGTGACGCTCGACGTCGAGATGCCGGACATGAGCGGCCTCGACATTCTCGCGGAGATTCGCAAAGTGGCCCCGCGCCTTCCGGTCATCATGTTCAGTTCGCTGACCGTGAAGGCGGGGGCCACCACGCTGGAGGCTCTCGCCAGAGGCGCCAGCGACTACGTGACCAAGCCCCCTCCGGGCGGCACCCTGCCCAGCTCCATCGAGCACGTGCGCACGCAGCTGCTGCCGCGCATTCGCGGGCTGGGCCCGCGGCAGCTCCCGGCGCTCGTCCCGCTCAAGGACACACCATCGAAGGGGGCCATGCTCGCGGCGATGCCGGTTGGACAAATGGGGCCTCCAACGGGAATGGCGGCGATTCCGGGCCTCCGACCCGACATTCTCGCCATCGGGTCGTCCACCGGAGGGCCCAATGCTCTGGCAGAGCTCTTCGGAGCGCTCAACGCACCGTTGCCGGTGCCCATTGTCCTCGTGCAGCACATGCCTCCACTCTTCACCCGCCTCCTCGCCGAGCGCCTGGCGGCAACGTCTCCGGTGAAGTTCCGCGAGGCACAGCATGGCGACGTGCTGAAGCCGGGCGACGCGCTCATCGCCCCCGGCGACTACCACATGCGACTCGAGCGGGGGAACGGTCGCATCAACGTGGTGCTGGATCAGGCGGCGCCGGAGAACTCGTGTCGTCCGGCGGTCGACGTCCTCTTCCGCTCGGTCGCGCAGGCCTACGGCTCGCGTGCCATGGCGCTGGTGCTCACCGGAATGGGGCAGGATGGCCTGCTCGGTTGTCAGGACATCCGCGCCCGCGGCGGACAGATCGTGGTGCAGGACGAGGCCACTTCGGTGGTCTGGGGCATGCCGGGTTTCGTAGCGAAGGCGGGCCTAGCCCATGCCACGTTGCCACTCCCTCATATCGCAGCGGAGCTTCGGCGTCGCTTTGGACAAATGACCGTGGGATCCGAGGTGAAACATGCCGGTTAGTGCAGCCGACGTGCAGTTCGTGCGAGAGCTCTTGCAGCGCAGAGCTGCCATTCAGGTGGACGAGACCAAGGAGTATCTCATCGAGATGCGCCTGGAACAGCTGGCCCGCGAGGTGGGAATCGCCAGTATTCCCGACCTGGTGCGACAGGCGCGCGGACAGAAGACTATCGAGACGCGCATCGTCGAAGCCATGACGACGCACGAGACCTCATTCTTTCGCGACCTCCATCCGTTCAACCTCCTCAAGAAGGAGGTCTTGCCGCAGCTCGTGGCTGCTCGCCAAACGACTCGCTCGCTCACCATCTGGTCGGCCGCCTGTTCTTCGGGCCAGGAGGCGTACAGCCTCTCCATGCTCATCCTCGAGAACTTTCCCGACCTGGCCCGCTGGCCGGTCCGCATCATCGGAACCGACATCTCCGAGCAGATCGTGGCCAAGGCGCGCGAGGGCAAGTTCCGCCAGCTCGACGTGAACCGCGGCCTGCCCGCCACGCTGCTCGTGAAGTACTTCGAGAAGATCGGCGCCGAATGGCAGCTCAAGCCCATCGTGCGCTCGCTGGTGGACTTTCGCCAAATGAACCTCCTCGATACCTGGAACATGCCGCGCCCCGACATCGTCTTCATGCGCAACGTCCTCATCTACTTCGACCAGATCACGAAGAAGAACATCCTCGTGAAGCTTCGCGGCCTGATTCCCAAAGACGGCGCGCTCTTTCTGGGCGCTGCCGAGACGGCCACGACCATCGACGACAAGTGGGACCGCTTTGCCAACGAGAATGCCACCTATTACCGGGTGCGACCATGAAGAACTGTAGCGTCGATGCGGCCACCATCTCCGCAGTCGCCGTGGACGTACTGGCGACGTTCATGAGCGAGTCGGTCTCCGCCCAATCCCTGCCCGCGCGGCCCCCCGGGGTAACCTGGGAGGCTCGGGTCGGTCTGACCGGGAGCGTTACTGGAGAGCTGGTCATTCGCTGCAGCGAAGCCTTCGCGCGCCGCGCAGCGGCCCAGATGCTAGGCACGGAGGCGGAGTCCGACGAGGTGGCCCAGGATGCGCTCTCGGAGCTGAGCAACGTGGTGGCGGGGAACGTGAAGGGCGCCCTTTTCGCGGATTGCGCCCTAACGACGCCGACGGTGACGACCCAACCCCACGGCGCCGCGCCCGACCCCTCGGTGTCGGTGGCCCTTGCGTGCGGAGCCGACCGGGTCGACGTTGCCTTGTTTCTGACCGCCGGACTGGGGACGCGATGAGGATCGTGCTCGCGGGAGGGACCACTCCGGAGCTCGAGCCGTACGCGGCGACCCTGGAGCAAGCTGGCCACGCCGTGAAGGTGGTCGCAGACGTGAGCCTGCCGAATGCCTGCGTCGGCGAGAAGCCGCACCTGGTGCTGCTGGAGGTGACGCGTGATGGCGGCGGAGCCATCGAGATCATTCGGCGGGTGCGCGATCTGGCGGGCGTTCCGCCATTTCTCTTCTACCTGCTGGGCGGGTCGGAGCTCTCCCAGGGCTTCCTGCGCGACGCGTACGACGCTGGCATCGACGGCGACCTTCGTCAGCCGTTCGGCCCGGAGTTCCTCGCCTCGCGCGTGAACGCAGCGACGCGCGTGGCCCGACGCCCCGAGCAGGCGCCCATCGCGAAGCCGGCCTCGCCCGCCCGCCCTGTCAATGGCGCCGCGCCCAAGCTGGTGGGAGGTGCGGCCCCCGCCGCGATCGCCGCCGCCGGCGCCACCGCGCCCGACAGCCCGATGAACGAGAGCGAGGGCCACCTCACGACCGCCACGCAGTCGCAGACCTGGCGCAACGCCTCGAAGCTCATCCAGGACATGGGCAGCAAGTTCCTGGCGCTGCCGGTGACGCTTGGCGCCGAGGCCGCTGCGCCGATTCCCAGCTTGGGCTGCGCCATCTCGCTCTCGCACGCTGCGCACCAGCTGGAGGCGCGCATCGCCATCGGCGCCGACTCACGAAGCGCGCGGCGACTGGCGGTGCACATGTTCGGCGACGAAGGCGACGACCTGGTGGGCGACATGCTCAACGAGCTGGCCAACCTGTTCATGGGCGCGGTGAAGACCTCGTTCTCCGCCGAGTCGTTCGCGTTCACCGGCGGCCTGCCGGATACCATCTCGGCGGACTACGTGCTCCGCCCCTCGGCGACGTACAAGCGCCAGGAAACGTTCTCCATGGCCATCGCGGATTCCCGGCTCCTGGTTTACATCGGTATGCGCTCCAAGGCGAACTTGTTTCTCGCCTCCAGTGGTCTTCGCGAGGGAATGGTCGTGGCGAAAGACGTATTCAACGCCCGCGGCCTCATGCTGGTGAACGGCGGAACGCGTCTCTCGCTCAACATGGTCGAGAAATTGCGGTCGCTGCTGACACCCAAACATCTGGTCGAGGTGACCGCTCCGTGAGGAGCCTTTGCGGGGAATCTATGTATCAGTCTAGTCCACAACGTGTCCTCGTCGTCAGCCCCGAAGCCGGGCGCCTCGACGCCATGCGGAAGGTGAAGGGTCTCGCCTGGGAGACCATCTACGCCGCCGATAGCGCGCGGGCCCTCGAGCTGCTCCAGTGCGACCCCATCGATGTCGTCCTGGCCGACCGTGAGCTTCGCGGACCCACGAATGGCGAGGCGCTGTTGCGCATGGTGCGCGACCTGTCACCGGACACGGCGCTGATGGCCATCGAGGCACGGGCCATCGCGGCCGCCGACAAGAAGAGTCTGGCGCTCCTGGCGGTCGACCGCAGTGCGCAGGCGCCGGTGGTGGCGGCCATGTTCGAGCGGGCGTATCGAGTTCACAAGCTGCTGACCAATCCGCAGACCGCCAAGGTGGTGGGGGCGCTGGGCGAGCTGCCCTCGGTGCCGGAGACGTACTGGGAGCTGAGCCGGGTGACCGCGAAGCCCAACTGCACCGTCGCCGAAGTGGCGGCCATCGTGCAGTCCGACCCGGCGCTGAGCGTCAAGGTCCTGCAGATGGTCAACTCGGCATTCTTCGGTCTCAGCCGTAGGGTCTCTTCGATTTCTCAGGCGGTCTCGTACCTGGGCCTGGAGCTCCTCAAGGGCCTGGTGCTCAATGCCCATGTGTTCGCCGCCATCGACGCCAGTCACACCAAGGGGTTCTCGCTGGAGCGGTTCCAGCTCTACTCGGTGCGTTGCGCGCGGCTGGCGCGGAAGTTCGCCGGAGAGAGCAAGCTCGGTGACGATGCGTTCACGGCCGCGATCGTCCACGACATCGGAGAGCTGGTGTTGGCCATGCAGCATCCGGACAAGTACGCGCAGGTCGTGGCGCAGAGCCTGGAGTCGGGGCGCCCCGCCGACGAGCTGGAGCGCGAGATCATCGGCGCTTCACACGCCGAGGCCGGCGCCATGACCCTGGCGTCGGCGGGCATTCCGTTCTCGGTCGTCGAGTGCGTGGCCTTCCACCACCACCCGAGCATGGTCGCGGGCGGCCCGCGCGAGGTGCTGGCCGCGGTGCACGCGGCGGACGCGCTCATCGGCATCCTCACCTGCGGGGACCCGGAGTCGCGCCTGGACGTGGCCTTTCTCGAGAGCGCCGGCGTCGGCGCTCGGGTGGAACAGTGGGAGCGATGGGCACAAGAAGAGGTCGCGACGTGGGAGTCGTGACCGTTGCGGAAAGCGGAGACTGAAGTATGCCGGGGGGAGCAGACGACTGGGCCAAGAAACTGCGGGAGCTCGAGGAGCGCGCCGATCGCGCTGAGGCGCGGGCGCACGCTGCCGAGAACGTGATCGGGGCGCTGCGAGACGTCGCGGAGGGCATGTCCATGTCCGGGGGCATCCGGCACGATCCGGCGCTTCGCTACGACGCCATCATGGCGCGCGAGGTCCGTGCGCGGGTCGGTGGCGTGCTCTCCGTCCTCGATGCGCTCCCGTGCGCGACCTTGCTGGTGGACCGCGGACTGCGCATTGCTCCGGAGTACAGTCGCGCGACCCCGACGATCCTGGGTATGCCCGAGCTGGTGGGGAAAGTGGTGGGCGACGTGCTGATGCCCACCGACCCTCGCCTGCGCGTCATGCTGCACGCGTGCCTCGACCAGACGTTCGACGATGTTTTCCCCGAAGAGGTGAACCTGGCGCAGCTGCCCGCGCGGGTGGTGCGCAGCGGCAAGGTACTGGCCATCGCCGGCTCGGTGGTCCGCGACGCGAACGGTGTGGTCGAGCACGTTCTCCTCACCATCACCGATCAGAGCCAGCTCGAGTCCTCGCTGCGCGAGATGCGGCACTCGGCGCTGCTCGTGAGCATTCTCCGGCAGCGCGACGCGTTTCGCCTGTTCCTGCGCGACTTCGCGCTCCAGGCTTCGGCGGGCAAGGAGGCGGTGGAGGCGGGCGACCAGGCGACGGCCCGTCGGGCACTCCACACCATGAAGGGGAACGCTGCCACCTTCGGGCTCGACGGGCTCGCCATGTCTGCACACTACATGGAAGAGTTCGAGGCCCTGGAGTCCGACCATTTTCTCGAGCTGGAAGAGACCCTCGAGGCATTCCTGCAGAGCAACCTCGCGACCTTGGGCGACGTCGCCGAGACCGACCTCGCGCTGCGGGTATCGAGCGATGCTGCGCGCGACCTGGAGCGCATTCTCGCCGCGCGTACGCTTTCGCGGGCGCGCGTCGAGCGCTGGGCCGCCGAGCTCCGGCTGGTCCCCTTCGAGCGACTCGCGGGGGCTCTCCCCCAGCTGGTGCTCCACCTCGCCGAGCGCCTGGAGAAGCTCGTGGACTTCGCGGTCGAGGGGGGCGAGTGCCTGGTGGACGCGGCGCGCCTCGCGCCCATCGTGGCCGTCCTGCCGCATCTCCTGCGCAACGCCCTCGACCACGGCATCGAGCTCCCCGACGAGCGAGGCGAGAAGCCAGCGATGGCGCGCCTGGTGCTCCGCGTCGAGGAGACCGCTGACGGCTGGGAGATCGAGCTGGCCGACGACGGTCGAGGAATCCAGCTGGACAAGCTGGTCTCGCGCGCGCTCGCCGAAGGTGTCGTGAGCGAGGAGGCGCTGGCCGCCATGGACCTTCGAGCGCGCCTTGGGCTGATCTTCGCCGACAACGTCTCGACCACGGAGACCGCCACCGATATCTCCGGTCGCGGCATCGGCATGGGAGCGGTGGCGAGCACCGTGCGCGCCCAGGGGGGCCACGTCGAGATCGACTCACACGAGGGGCGCGGCACCGCCATTCGCCTCCGCGTGCCCAAGCCGCCGGCCCTTGTTCTCGAGGTGCCTCGAAGCCTGCCAGTCCCCGCGGCTTGAGACGCCGGGGATCTCAGAATGCGGCTTCGATGCGTGCCAGCGCGTCGGAGACGCAGATGAGCACGGAGCGAACTTCGAACGTGCTGCGGCGCACGAAGATGGCTGCGTGGTCCGGGTACCGCCGCCCTCGGGTGAGCACGTGCAGCACATCCTGGCGCAGCAACACGATGTGGTCGGCCGCAGTCTCGGGCTCGGTGCCGATGGGGCCGAGCATGCGCTGGATGGCGCTCACGATCGGTCCATCGAACAGATCGGCGACCGCCGTGGCCGCGTCGTCCAGGTGCTCCGCCTTCGCGGGGGCCACGGTGGCAACCCCTAGCAGCATGCCGGTGGGAATGTCGACGTAGGCGACGCCGATGCAACCTACAATGCACGGGTGACCTCCGCGAAGCGCCAAATTGACATAGTGATTCATCCGGTCTTGCACTCGCTTGCGATGCGGAAGCTCGATCGCGTGGTTCGCCTGGTGGCGAACAAGGACGTCGTGGTCTCCCTGGTCGGAGAGAGCGGCACCGGCAAGGAGGTGATCGCTCGGCGCCTTCACGACCTCTCACCCCGTCGGCGTGGGCCCTTCGTGGCCATCAACTGCGCCGCCATTCCCGAGGCCCTCTTCGAGAGCGAGCTGTTCGGTCACGAGAAGGGCGCCTTCACGGGCGCCACCGCCCGTGCCCTCGGCAAGGTCGAGGCCTCCGATGGCGGCACGCTGTTCCTCGACGAGATCGGCGAGATGCCGGTGGCCATGCAGGCCAAGCTCCTGC
>JABFRG010000722.1 GCA_013141295.1 Polyangiaceae bacterium | reverse complement strand
GGCGCGGTCTTGGCCGACGACGCGGGCTTCGCCGGTGCGGTGGCCCCCGGCTTCTTGTCCGCGGCAAAGGAGAGTGTGGCAATGGTGAGGCCCGCGGCGGCCGCGAGCCCAAGCAAGACGCGATGGTTCATGGAACGATCCTCCGTGGATCGGTCAGCGTTTCTTGTCCTGTTCGCGCTCGAGGCGCGCGATCTCGTCTTCGAGCCGGCGGACGGTGCGCTTGAGATCGTTCACTTCGTCCTCGGTGGCGAGGCTCATGGCCTTGGCGATCTTCTCCACCTGATCCGAGGTGAAGGTCTGCACCTTGCCGGGCACGCTCATGGCCTGCATCAGGGCTTTCATCACGCGCTCGTCTTGCATGAGCTTCTGGACGCGCGGGTCGCCCATCATCTTCATGCCCTGCTTCATCAGCGTTTTCTTCAAGCTCATCGCGCCCCAGTCTACGCGGCCTTGGGGGCGCATTCGACGGAAAAAGCCGAAAAGAAGGGCTCGGTGCCACCAGCCAGCCGGGCGGGCTCGCGCGCCGCTCCGGAAGGCTGAGTTGGGGAATTCGCGCAACTCGGCGCGCGGGGGGCCGAGAGGGTTGGGTCCGAGTCGTCCCCGGACGACCCACCGTCCTTCACCGTTGGAGCTATTTCATGCGTTTTCGAACCGGTTTTGGTCTCGCCCTCTCTGCCGCGGTGCTCCTTCACTGCGGCTCCGACACCGCTGCGCCCCCCGCGGCCAACAAGAAGGTGGGGGCCGATGGGGGAAAGACCGTCGACCTTCCGCCGCCCCCGCCGGAGCCGGAGAACTGCGACGGCACCCAGTTGCCGACCGCCACTCCGTGCACCATTCACGAAGCGTACGGCGTGTTCGTGAGCGCCAAGGGCTCCGACGAGGGCGACGGCACCCGCGCGCACCCGCTCCAGCACATCTCCACGGCCATCGTCGGGGCGGCCGCCAGCGGTCGCCGGGTGTACGCCTGCGCCGAGACCTACGATGAGGTCCTCACGCTGGGCGACGGCATTTCCGTCTTCGGGTACTTCGACTGCCAGGGCGACTGGAAGGTCGGCGGCGCCCGCGCGGTGGTGGCGCCCAAGACCGGCGACGTGGCTGCCCTCGCCAAGGGCATCGCCAAGCCGACGCGCATCGAGGCCCTGGAGATTCGCGGTCGCGATGCCACCGAGCCGAGCCAGAGCAGCATCGGGCTCAAGGCCGAGGACGCCGGCGGTCTCTCCTTCGTGAATGCGCGCATCGCAGCTGGCAAGGGCATGAAGGGCAAGGACGGCGCCGCGCCGATCCAGCTCGTGCAGACTGGCAACGTCGACGGGAGGGCCTCGGTGGCGACCGCCGATTGCACCCTCGCCCCCGATCTCTTCGTGTGCGACGCGCAGCATCGCTTGCCCCCCGCGGGCGGTGCATCGCGTTGCGTGGGGGCCGCCGGAATGGACGGTGGTCCTGGTGGCTCTGGTGGTCACAGCGGCCGGTACAGCTACCGCACACGTCAGGCGGGTGACCCGTTCGGTGTCTGCCTGACTCCCGACAAGTCGCCTCCGCGCCAGTGCTACCTCCTCGACGTTGGCGATACGGTTACCAACGGCGGGAACCAGCCCGCGACCGCGCAGACGGCGGCCGGCGCGATTGTGGCTTCTACCTCTGCGGTCGCAGGTCTTCCTGGCTCCGATGGCGTAGACGGCGCCACGGGCGTCTGGAAGCTCACCTCCGACGGCTTCGTGCCCGGAGATGGGACCGATGGATCCTCCGGCACCCCGGGACAAGGCGGTGGCGGCGGCGCCGGCGAGGCGATGGAGTATCCCGGTGCGCCCATCAGCTTCTGGGGTGGGAACGGTGCAGGCGGAGGAGCTGGTGGCTGCCCGGGGCTCGCCGGAAAGTCCGGGACCGGCGGTGGCGCGAGCATCGCGGTCCTCGCCACGCGTAGCGCCATGCGCTTCGACGCGAAGTCCGAGGTGGTTGCCGGTGCGGGCGGCACCGGCGGCGCCGGCCATGCGGCGAGCGCGTATACGCTGGGTGGTGCGCCGGGCGTCGCGCCCTCGCAAATGCCGGCCTACACGCGCGGCGCACCGGGCGGACGGGGCGGCGAGGGCGGCGTGAGTGGCCACGGCGCTTCGGGACCCTCCATCGGCATCGCCTGGAAGGACGCGAAGCCCACCTTCGAGAAGGCGCCCACGGTGGCCGTGCCGGCGCCCGGACAGCCCGCCGACGGTCGGCTCCCGGCGGCACCGGACGGCATCGCGGTGCCCGTCTACGCGCTCTGAATCATGTAGTATGCATGTGATCACGCGAACGCAGGTGGCCATTTCGGCCGCCTGCGTTCGTCGTTCTGCGTCCAGGTGGACGGCCTTGGGTTCACCTGCGCGCCCGCGAGCGCAGGCGAAAACGGCGGCAGAACGGCGGTCCGGGTCGACGTTGCTCCGGGTACGGCCCTTGCGTTCGGGCGAGCCATGTACGCCCTGCCTCGCTTGCGCTTCCTCTTGCCCCTCGTGCTCGTCACCGCCTGCTCCAGCTCGGAGGGGGTCACACCCCCACCCCCGAGCGATGCGGGTGCTGCGGGTGATGCGCCCATTGCGCCGACCGTCGACGGCGGAACCGACGGCGCAACCTCCGGCTGTAGCGCCGCGCAGAAGCAGGCCATCACCGACTCCATGAGCGCCAAGCTCGATGCTGCGGCGACCGACCCGGCGATCACCAAGACCCCGGATTTCACGCTGCTCCTCGAGACCGAGGACGGACGCTCCTACGCGCACTCGCACGGGAGCTCGACGGCCACCACGGTGTACGAGTCGGCGTCGACCTCGAAGCTCATCGCCGCGGCGGTCATCCTCGACGTGTTGGACCAGGGTCTCCTCACGCTCGAGACCAAGGCCCACGATCTGTTGCCCTTCTGGACCGAGACCACGGTGACCTTGCGGCACCTGTTGAGCTTCACTTCCGGGTTCTCCGACGAGCCGCTCTGCATCAACCTGCCGGGCGCCGACTTCGAGACCTGCGTCGAGAGCATGTACACCAAGAACGCCGCGACCGCGCCCGCCGCCGGGAGCCAGTTCTACTATTCCAGCGTGCACCTGCAGGTGGCCGGGCTCATGGCCATGAAGGCCAAGAAGGTCGCCACCTGGACCGACCTGTTCGAAGCCTGGAAGACCAAGACCGGGCTCTTTCCCACTGCCAAGTTCGATTTGCCCTCGGCGTCGAATCCACGGTTGGCCGGCGGCGTGCACTGGACCGCCACCGAGTATCTGGGATTCTTGCGCGCCCTCGCCAAGGGGACCATCTTGAAGGCGGCCACGCGCACCGAGCTCTTTGCGAACCAGCGGGGCGCCGCGGTGGTGATGGCTTCGCCCGCCTCGCGAGGTACCGGGGAAGACTGGGCCTACGGTCTGGGCAACTGGCTCGAGTGTCCGGGCGCCAAGGGGCCGAACACGTACAACTGCGGCTCCGGACATCGCAACTCGAGCGCCGGAGCCTATGGCGCATATCCGTTCATCGATTTCGATCACCACTACTTCGGTATTCTCGCCCGGCAAGGCGAGCTGGCCACCGGCTTCGAGGGTGTGGCCATCGTGCGCGCCGCCCAGGCTCCCACCACCCAGTGGGCCGACGGTACCTGTACCCCGTAGCTCACGCAGCGCTCATGAAGGGCTCACGGGCCACCGAGCCGGGTCGCGCTCATGATGCGGCGTATGAGAACTCTCCGCTCGCTGCCCGTGCTCTTGCTCGCCCTCGCCGCACCCGCGTGTGCCTTCTCGTCGTCCGCCGACGGCCCTTCCGAAGAGGGCGTCGGCACCACCAGCGAAGCGCTGTGCTTTCCGCCGGTGTACGCGGGAACCGTCTCGACCGCGCCGTCCTACGTGTCCTGGCAGTCGCCGTTCGGCTATCAGAATTCCTGCGACGGCATGTTCTGGACGCAGGCCACCATCGGCGCCAACACCGGCAGCTATACGAAGTTCTGGGCCAGCGTCGACATGCGCGCCATCATGACCGCGCAGGAGTGTGCCACCACCCGGCTCGCATATCAGCTCTACGGCAAGAGCGGCCAGAAGTGGGCGCCCCTGCACAGCTCCGGAATCGTATCGGGAACCTGGGATGCGGCCTCGGGGTACTGCCGCATGAACGCCACTTATTCGATTCCCATCGCCAACGCCAAGAGCTACGGCACCTTCATGCTCGGCGGCACCTCCAATGCGCCGCCGGCGAAGTTCTGGCCGGTGCTCGACACCATGGGCCTCGGAAACTGACGGCGAGCTAGCCCGGGCTAGGGCGCGAGCGGCGCCAGCGAGGGGGTGGTGCGGGCGGCGCGCGCGAGCCGGGCCGATGCGGCGATGGTCATGGCCAGAATGGGCCGCGCTTCCTCGGCGTGACCGGCGGCGACCAGCGCGGCGGCGTGGTCGAACGCCAGCTCCATGCGCTTCTCGTCGCCGGCTCGTGCGCGTGCGAAGAGATCCACGGCCAACGCCGCGTCACCCTTGGCCAGCGCCACGCGCCCCAGCGACCGTAGCGTGAGCACCTCCGCGGGCTCGATGCTATCGGCCTTCTTCGCGCTCGCTTCGGCGGCGTCCAACCTGTCGAGCGCCAGGAGCGTGTAAGCCCGACGGCTGTGGAGCTCGGCGTCGTCGGGGCTGCTCTCGAGGGCCTCGTCGATGGCGCGGAGCGTCTCTTGATACACGTGCTCGGCTTCCACGTGCCGGCGCATCTCCCGCAGGATGTCGCCGCGCATGTTCGACGCAGCGGTGTCGCTCGGGCTCTCCACCAGGTGCGCCTCGATGTCCTCCAGCGCGCCCTCCAGGGCCAGGCACTCGAGCCGCGCCAGACCGCGAATGAGCCGCGTCGGTCCCCGCTCGCCGCGGGCCACCAGGACGTCGGCGAGGCGCACGCAGTCGCGGAAGCGGCCGGTGGCCCAGCACAGGATGGCCTCGTTCAGGGTGACGAGCGCGTCGTCGCCCCCGCTTCCCACCAGCTCGAGGGCGCGATCCGCGTATCCCGCGTCGTGGAGCACCTTGGCTGCCTGCTGCGCCAGCACCGGGTTGTGGGGCGCGCGCTCCACCAGCGCACGAAACGTGGCCATGGCCAGGTCCACTTGCCCCGCGCCCAGGTAGGCGCGTCCGAGGAGGAAGCGCGCGGGAAGCAGGTCCGGGTGCTCGTGGGTGAGCGCCTTGGCCAGCGCGAGTGGGAGCGACACGCCTTCGCCACTGCGCATCATCGCCTCCAGGTCTGCCAGGCGCGCCACCGGGAGCCGCGGCCCGCGCACCACCGCACAGGGCACTTCCAGCGCGATCCGCGGGTCGCGCGAGGCCACCGCTGCGCCGTCCACGACCACCCGGAATCCGATGGCGGAGCTGCGCGTGGTCGGCTCCGCGCGCAGGCGACAGGTGACCCGCGCGAAGCGGGCCGGGCCCTGATGGTTCGTGCCCCGATAGACGTGCATCGTCCCGTCGCTGCTGGGCGAGAGCCCGCGGTCGGCACGTTCGTAGGCGCGCGGATCGTAGCCGTCGGCCACCCACTCCGCGGTGTTGCCCACCATCTGGCGCGCGCCGAAAGGCGATACGTCCTGGGTCTCGTAGCTCACCGGCGCGGCGGTGGCCTGGGCGCTCGTCCCCCACACCGGATGCGTGTAGGTTACGCACAGATCGTTCGCCGACGCGTCCTGCGGCTCCTCGTCGCCCCAGGGATACAGGCGGCCGTCGGTACCGCGCGCGGCCTTCTCCCACTCCACTTCGGTGGGCAATCGGGTGCCGCTCCAGGCGCAGTAGGCATTGGCGTCGGCCACCGACACCGACACCACCGGTACGTCGTCGGCGTAGCCCCAGGGCGGCGGGTCCGGGAGCGGATGACCGGTGGCGGCGCAGAACGCCAGGTACTGCGCGTTGGTCACCGCGGTCTCTCCGATGAGGTAGGCCGGCAGCATGCGGGTGTGGGCCGGGCTCTCGTCGCCGGCGTCGTCCAGGCCCATCACGAAGGGCCCCGGGGGCACGAGCACGAAGGCCGCGCGGGTGCCATCCGGCAAACGAACTTTGGCGCGAACCACCAGCTCTCGGACGCTCTCGGGCGCGGACTTCGACATGGGTACCCTCGCAGCAACCGCCATGCCTCGGTGGTGCGCGGGTATTTGCGCCGAAACACCGGAACGCCGCGCCGGATGCAGCGGGCGCGCCCGGGGCGCGCGCACGGCTCGCTATCTCAGCGGGCCGGGTGCACCCGGATGACCACCGACTTGGATACCGGGGTTTTGCTGGTCTCCGCCACCGCGCCCAGCGCCACCAGCACGTTGGCCTCGGGAAAGTAGGTGGCGGCGTTCCCGGGCGGAATGTCGTAGGGCACCACGAAGAAGCCTTGGGCGGTGCGAACACCGTCGGCCGCGCGGCTCGTGAGGTCCACGCGATCGCCGGCTTCGAGCCCACGCGCGGCCACGTCGGCCGCGTTCATGAAGACCACGCGCCGCCCGCCGAACACGCCTCGGTAGCGATCGTCGTTGCCGTAGACCGTGGTGTTGTACTGGTCGTGGCTGCGGATGGTCATCATGAGCAGCTCGCCCTCTTCCAGAGCGTGCTCGGGGATGGGGTTCACGGTGAAGCGCGCCTTCTGGTCGCGGGTGCGAAATGTGCGGGCGCGTGCGGCGTTGGGGAGCGTGAAGCCGCCGGGCTCGCGCACCCTCGCGTTGAAGTCGTGGAAGCCGGGAACCACGTGCGCGATGTGATCGCGAATGCGATCGTAGTTGCCCTCGAGCGCGGTCCAGTCCACCCGGGCGAGCGCACGGGTGGGAGCCGCCTTCTCCAGCGCGCGACCCAGCCCGGCCACGATGGCCACTTCGCTCTTGAGCGCCTTGGACGCCGGCGCGAGATCGCCCTGCGACCGGCTCACCACGCTCATGCTGTTCTCGACGGTCACGAACTGGGCGCCGCTCGCCTGCGTGTCGATCTCCGAGCGTCCGAGGCACGGCAGGATCAGCGCGCGCCTGCCGGTGACCAGGTGACCGCGGTGCAGCTTGGTGGATACGTGAACCGTGAGCGCGCACCGTCGCAGTGCCGCCGCGGTTCGCTCGGTGTCGGGCGCCGCCGAGACGAAGTTGCCGCCCATGGCGAAGAACACGCGCACGTCGCCTCGCTCCATGGCCTCGACGGTCTCCACCGTGTCGAAGCCGTGCGCGCGCGGCGGCGCGAAGGCGAGCTCGCGGCCGAGGGCGTCGAGGAAGGTGGCCGGCATCTTCTCCCAGATGCCCATGGTGCGATCGCCCTGGACGTTGCTGTGGCCGCGCACCGGGCACGCGCCGGCGCCCGGGCGCCCCATGTTGCCGCGGAGCAAGAGCAGGTTCACGATCTCGCGGACGTTGGCCACCCCGTTCCGGTGCTGGGTGATGCCCATGGCCCAGCAGGCGATGGTGCGCTCCGACTCCCAGGCGATCTTCGCGGCGCTCTCGATGTCGGCGGGGGCGATGCCGGAGCTGGCCTCGATGTCGTCCCAGCTCGCGCCCTCGAGCGATGCCCGGAGCGCCTCGAAGCCGCTGGTGTGCGCGTCGAGGAACGGCAGATCGAGGACGCTGCCGGGGCCGCGGCGAGCTTCTTCTTCGAGCATCGCCTTCATGATGCCCTTGAGGAGCGCCACATCGCCGTTGATGCGCACCGCCAGATGCAGGCTGGCCAGGGTGCTCGAGCCGCCGAGGATGTCCACCGGGTCTTGCGGGTGCGCGAATCGAACGGTGCCGGCCTCGCGAATGGGGTTCACCGACACGATGGTGGCGCCGCGGGCCCGGGCCGCCTGCAGCGTGGAGAGCATGCGCGGGTGGTTGGTGCCGGGGTTCTGCCCGAACAAGAAGATGGCATCCGCGAGCTCGAAGTCGTCGAGGCTCACGGTGCCCTTGCCCACACCGAGCGTCTCGTCCATGCCGGCGCCGCTCGACTCGTGGCACATGTTGGAGCAGTCCGGCAGGTTGTTGGTGCCGAAGCTGCGGGCGAACGTCTGGAAGAGGAAGGCCGCCTCGTTGCTGGTGCGACCGGAGGTGTAGAACGCGGCAGCGTCCGGCGAGGGGAGCGCCAAGAGCTCCTCGGCCACCAGCGCGAACGCCGCATCCCAGTCGATCGGACGATAGTGGGTCGCGCCGGGCTCGAGCACCATGGGCTCGGTGAGGCGGCCTTGGTCGTTGAGCCAGTGATCGGTGTGCGTCGTCAGCTCGTCCACCGCGTGGTTCCGGAAGAACGCGGCGTCGATGCGCTTCTTGGTGGTCTCCGACGCCACCGCCTTGGCGCCGTTCTCGCAGAACTCGAAGCTCGAGCGCTCGTGGATGCCCTCCGGCCACGCGCAGCCCGGGCAGTCGAAGCCGCGCACCTGGTTGGTACGCAGCAGGGTGAGCGCTCCGCGCACGATGCCGGAGTGGCGCGCGGTGTGGAGCATCGTGTGAACCATGGCGCCGAAGCCCGCGGCGACGGTGGCCGGTGCCTCGATGCGCGGCGGGGTCGGCTCCTCGGGCGGCTGCGCGCCGGTTCTCGCTTCTACCCTTTGCACCATGGGGAAAGCATAGCGCCCCGCGCCCTCACGCGATGTGCATGATCTTCCGCTGCACGACCCAGCCTTCCGGGCGCTTCGCCAGCGAGAACTCGGCGGAGACGTCGGTCACCTCGCCGTCGTAGGTGACGTTGACGTAGAAGTCGTCGTCGTCCCAGTGGGCTTCCTTCTCGAAGCCGATGGACTCCAGCCACGCCAGCTTGCGCCAGGTCTTGTCGTCGTCGATGTCGACGTCCTCGCCCTCGTCCTCCAGGACCGGCACCACCAGGTCTTGCCACAGGCTGCGCACCTGGTGCGGCCAGAAGTCCTTGCCCTGGTGAGCGATGGCCGCGCCGGCAGCCTCCACTTCGCCCTCGGCGAGCGCATCGAAGAAGCGCTCCACTTCGAGGAGGGCCGCCTCGTTGGAGGGGCGCTCGTCGAAGACCTTGAACGTGGTCGCCGTGTCGTCACTCGCGGCAGACTTCTTCGTCGTCTTCTTGCTGGCCATCTCTCGTCCGTACCATCGTGGGCGCGAGAGGTCACATTTTCGACCTAGCCCGGATTATTCATGGGCCGGCTGGCGAATGGCACGAGGCGCGGGAAAGCTGGGCGCACGCCGGATCGCAGACCCGAGACGGACTGTTGTTCCTTCGCAGGGTCGAGAACCGCCGTACGCCCGCGATTTCCCGATGCATCGTGACATGCAGCCCCGGAGCCATGAATAATCCGGGCTAGCTCACGTGAGCTTGCGGGCAACCGTGCCCGGCGGGTGCACGTACCAGCCGGGGTCGGCGTAGCTCGTGAGACCGTCGCGCACCTTCACCACCGTGAACATGCCGCCCATCTCCACCGGCCCGAAGGGCCCCTGGCCGGTCATCATGGGCAGGGTGTTCTTGGGGCGCCCCATGTCCATCATGTTGCCCATGCCGTTCTCGCCCATGGCCATGTAGCCGGGGAGGACCTTCTTCACCTTGTCCTCCAGGCGACCCTGCTTCACCCCCATCATGTTGGGCACGTCGTGGCTCATGGCGTTCATGGTGTGGTGCGACTTGTGGCAGTGGAACGCCCAGTCGCCGGGGGCGTCGGCCACCAGCTCCACGGTGCGCGTGGTGCCCGGCGGAACGTCGGTGGTGGTGATGGGGCGCCGGGCGCTCCTCGGCGTCGGTCCACCCTCGGTGCCCACCTCTTCGAAGGCGTAGCCGTGGAGGTGAATCGGGTGGCTGTCCATGCTCAGGTTGCCCAGCGAGATGCGCACGCGATCGCCGGTCTTGGCCACCAGCGAGCTGGTGCCAGGCCAGGCGCGACTGTTGAACGTGAACAGGTTGAAGTCGAGCATGATGTTGGGGTTCGGCGTGGAGGTGCCCGGCGCCACGAACCACTCGTGCAGCATGATCATGAAGTGCCGATCGACGCGCACCTCGGGGTTCTTCGGATGGATGACGAAGAAGCCCATCATGCCCATGGCCATCTGCACCATCTCGTCGGAGTGCGGGTGGTACATGAAGACGCCGTGCTGGCGCAGCGTGAACTCGTACACGTAGGTCTCGCCGGGCTCGATGTGCGGCTGGTTGAGGCCGGCCACGCCGTCCATGCCGTTGGGGAGGAAGAGCCCGTGCCAGTGGACGCTGGTGCGTTCGGGCAGGGCGTTCTTCACGAAGAAGCGCACCCGGTCCCCTTCCACCGCCTCGATGACCGGCCCCGGCGTGTGGCCGTTGTAGCCCCAGGCGTTGATGGTCATGCCCGGCGCCACTTCGTGGGAGATGCGCTCGGCCACCAGATGGAACTCCTTCACGCCGTCCTTCATGGTGAAGGGCAGGGTGGCGCCATCGGGCACCACCACCGGAACGTAGTTGCGGCCTGTCGAGGGTGGAGCTGCCTGCGCGCGCCGCCCACGAGTCAGGGCGAGCACGCCGCCCAGCAGCGATCCTGCGCCGATGAGATTTCTTCGGGTGATCATGGTGTCGCCTTTCGGGGGGAAGTCAGTGCGCCGCCGGCGCGGAGATCGAGCTCGGCGCGGGCGATCCAGTAGTCGCGGAGCGCCTCGATGTAGTCACGGTAGGCGTTGATCTCCTCGCGCCGCGCCAGCAAGAGCTGGAACACGCCCAGGAGCATGGCGTCGTATTGCTGCTGCGAGAGGGCCACGATGCGCTCGCGCAAGGGAACGAGCGTGTCGCGGTAGGTTTGCACCACGCGCCGCTGGGTTTCCATGCGCACGCGGCCCTCGCGGACCTCCGAGCGAATGTCCACCGCGAGCTTGCTCTCTCGGGCCTTGGCCTGCCGCAGCTGGGCCTCTAGGCGTGCGACGCCGGCGCGGCCTTGATCGAAGAGCGGTACCTCGACGGTGACCGAAGGGCCCAGGAGCCGGTAGCCCTCGGGCGCCTTCTCGAACGCGATGCCCGCGCCGAGGCCCGGGATCCAGCGGGAGGTCTTGGCGTAGGTGAGCCCCCAGTCGATGGCCTCCACGTCCTTGCTCGCCGCGCGAAGGTCGAGCCGCTGGCCCACCGCCAACGACTCCAGGCGCGTCGCCGCAGGGTCCTCCGGCGGCAGCTCCGGGAGCTTCTCGGCGCTGCGCCAATCGGTCTCCCTTCCCCACAGGCCCATGAGCCGGTTGAGTCGCTCTCTCGCGCTCGCCACGTCCGCCCGAGAACGCGTGAGCTCCAGGCCCACCTGGGCGGCCAGCGCTTCTTCGTTGGCCAGGCCGAGATCGTTGATGGTGCCGGCCTCGTTCTGCTTCTTCGCGAGATCGGCGGCGGTCTGCGCCGCCTCGGCCACCACCGCGCGCATGGCGTAGGTCTGCTCGGCCGCCTGAAGTGTGTAAAATGCACTCTTGGTCTCGGCCACGTGCACGAGCACCTGGTGCGCCACCCGCACCACCGAAGCCTCCAGGCTCGCCCGGGCGGAGTCCTTTCGAGGCCCGATCGTAAGGAGCTCGAGGAGGCTCTGCGCCAGGGAGAGCTCGCCCCCCACCACGGCGCCAGGGTCGAGGGGAAAGCGGAGGGCGCCGCTCACCGAGGGATTCTTCAGGAGGCCCGCCTGCACCAGATCGGCCTGCGCGATGCCGATGTCCTCGTAGCTCGCCTGGAGCTCCTTGTTGCGAAGCAGCGCCACAGACGCAGCGGTGTCGGCGGTGAGGCGTTCCTTGAGGAGCGCGCCCACCAGGCGGTCGACCTTGTCGGCGTCTTCGCCGTCCTCGGACCACTGGATGCGGTGGCCACTGCGGCGCTCCACCTCGCCCGAGGCGTCGCGAATGGCGGCCTCCGGCGAGGTGGTCGCGCACCCCACGAGGGCTGCGGTCAGCGCGACCACGGCCGCCGTGCGTCTACTTCCTGGAATCATTTCTTCACCAGGTTCATGCCACACTTGGGGCACGAGCCAGGGCTGTCCTTCTGCACTTCCGGGTGCATGGGACAGGAGTAGGTAGCCTTCGCCGCGGCGGTGGCCGCAGGCGTGGGCGCGCTCGCAGGTGACGACGGCGCCGCGCTGGAAGCGGTGGGTGCGGC
>JABFRG010000540.1 GCA_013141295.1 Polyangiaceae bacterium | reverse complement strand
TCTCGGTGGCGCGTGGGCACTCGGCGGTGGCGGAGCGGGGTCGCTCGAGCTCCCGCAGGAGCGCCGGGGCCTTCGCGAGAATGGCGCCGTTCACCGGCGAATCGGCCTCGTAGGAGAAGAACCCGTGCGGGTCCAGCCAGCTGGCGGTCTCCCCGGCGAAGGTCTTGGCGTCGAGCGCCTCGGGCACGTAGGGCAGGCGGCTCTTCACCTGGAGGATGACCCGGTGCGCGTCGACACACGAGATGCCCACGTTGCCGCCGCTGGGCATGCGGAATCCGCTGGCGGCGGCGTCGCCGTCGGGGTCCTCGTGGGAGGCCGCATCGGTGTCGCTGCGCTGGGTCACGGTGGTCGGCGCCGGGGCTGCCTCCACCGGCACGTCCGGCTTCCGTCCCGCGTCGCGACAGCCCACACTGGCGACCGTGGTCACCGCCGCGGCCGTGACGAGGCGTCGCACGGCCACCGAGGCCGAGGGCCGAAGGCCGACGTAGAGCCACCGTCCGAGCATGACCGTCCACCCTAGCCGAGCCCCGCGACCAACGCGAATTCTCGCCAAAATTCGCGTTTGCAACGGCGTGACCCCGACCCAAGCGCGGAGCCGTGGGGGTGTCCAAGGCCCGTGCCGCGGTGCCTTTGGATCCTTCTCCTGGTGGCAGTCATGGACGGGTGCCTGCAGCAGCGGGCTCTGGCTCCGGATGCCCGAAGCGCGCCACCGCAGGCCGAGCCAGCGGTCGACCCGCCGGTGGTGCTCGACGAGCTGCGGGTGGAGCCGCCGGCGGTACCGCCCGTCGATGTGGAGACGCGCCGGGTCTCCACCTCCACTGGCCTTGGGTGTCAGGCGTATCTGCGCATCCCCGCGGGTGCGACGCGCCTCGCGTTCGTGGCGAGCGGCACCGGCACCTACTCGACGACCCAGGGTGACATGGGGCCACTCGCGCGCATGGCCAGCAGAGCAGGGGTGGCGCTGCTCACCGTGGACAAGCCGGGCATCAGCTTCGACGGTAGGGGCCAGCTGCGGGTGATCGCCGACGTGTTCCGTCGGCACACGCTGGCGGACCTGGTGGAGTGTGGTCGCCTCGCGGCCTCGTGGGCGCTCACGCGGATGCCGGACGACGCCCGACTGGTGCTGCATGGGCACAGCGAGGGCGCGCAGGTGATGGTCCGGGTGCTCGGCGAAGCGGGCGCCGAGCCCGCGCTGCTCTCGCGGACGGAGCTGGTGGTGCTCACCGGGCTGCCGCTGGAGCCGGTGGTGAGCGGCGCCGCCCGGCAGGTGGCGCTCTTCATGCCGCGGGAGCTCGCGGCCTTCGCCCACGCCCGAAAGACCCACGACGACGATTGGCTCATGCGCTTGGCCATGCCCTCGGCGTACTTCGACCACCCCACCGCACGCGAGCACCTGGAGCCGCTCTTCGAGGCCATCGCCGCGGCGCGCCCGGGCCTGCGCGTGGAGCTCTTTCACGGCGAAGGCGACCGCAACGCGCCCATCGCCCTGGTGCGTAAGCTGGTCTCCCACAATGCCGCGGCGCGGGCTCACGGCAAGCCGGCGCTGGACCTGCGCTTGCACGCCTACGTCGACGCGCGGCACTCGCTCGACGAGCGCTTCGACCACGACATGGAGGACCTCGTGGCGTCGCTGCCGCGCACCGCGACCGAGTGAACGCCGGATGGTGCAAAATGGTTCGTGAGGCGCGCCGGTGGCCCTCAGGTGTGCGCTCCTACACACCCCGAGCGCCGTCGAATGGGCATTTTTCGCGTCCAAACACCCAGCGGCATCCTGGCGTGATTCCTGCGTAATCGGTGGCAGGAGAAGACCTACCATGCACATTCAGCTCCACACCGACGCGCGCATCGAAGGCACCGAGAAGTTCGCGAGCCACATCAAGGAGGTCGTCGAGCACTCGATGAGCCACTTCCGACGTCGCATCACGCGGGTGGAGGTGCACCTCTCCGACGAGAACGCGGTGAAGACCGGCACACCCGACAAACGCTGCGTCATGGAGGCGCGTCTCGAGGGGCATCCGCCCACCGCCGTGACCAACCACGCTCCGTCGCTCGAAGAAGCCGTCGCGGGCGCTGCGCACAAGCTCAAGCACGCCATGGATAGCTTGGTGGGGCGGCTGGAAAAGCGCTGATCAGCCGGTCGGCCGTTCCAGCCGAACTTCGCCTTCGGCCACGCGCCCTGCCAGCTCCGTGCGATTGCTCACGTCGAGCTTGGCGAGAATCGCCGACACCTGATTCTTCACGGTGGCCGGTGAGGTGCCGAGGGCGGATGCGATCTCCGCGTTGCGCAGGCCCTTGGAGAGGTAGATGAGGATCTGGTCCTCGCGGGCGGTGAGTCGCACGGCCGGTGGTGGGTGGGGCTTGTCGGGAGCGCTCGCCGCGGAAGCGACGGCAGCGCGATCGTGCAGCGCATGCCCCATGGCGAGAATCGGCACCGCCGCCCGCAGCATGGCCATCTCGCCTCCCTTGAACTGTGCTCCCCGCGAGGTGCGGCCCAGGTAGATGCACTGGGGCGGCCGACCGGGCGCCTCCAGAATGCCCGCAGCGAACACGCGAATGCCCAGCCCGGCCACCACCTCGCGGTAGAAGAACATGCGGTCACGCTCCCGGGGTGGCAGCACGTCGACGTCCACCGCCACGCCGCCGCGGCGGGCCACGCCGCGGTTGAGGCGAATGCGATCGTTCCAGTGCAGGTCGGCCTGCGCTTCGCAGCGACTCATCGCCGCTTCGTCCACCCGCACCACGAACGGGTCCTTCGACGTCTCCGGCAACGCCGGGCCGAGGTAGAGCGAGTCGAAGCCTACCGCGCGATCGAGCCACTCGGCCGTGGCTGCGCGGTAAGCGGCCTCCGACCGACTCTGCACGGAGAGGTCGAGGAGCTCGGCCAGCTGCGGATGCACCAGTGGACCCATGTGTTGAGCGTACGCAGCAGATTACGGCCGGGCAATGTCGCCGAACGGGCGACAGTCTCTACTACGGCGGAGGTGCGCGCAGCGCCGCGGCGAGCCCTTCGAGGAGGCTCGCCAGGGGGCCGGCCAGCTCCGGCGGGGCTTCGATGCGAAGACCACCGTCCGGAAGGCGAGCAATGACGAGCCCCTGGGCCGATGAGGGCGGGGGGGCGGAGTACGGAAGCATCGCCGCTGCAGGCCCGTGAACGGGCTCGCTCAAGGTAGGTGCCAACCCTGCGGCATCGCGGACGGCGTCGATGGCGCCTTGCTCGTCGCGCGCGCTCGCTTCGGGGTCGGCGGTCTCGGGCATCTCGTCCTGGCCCAGACCCGGTACTGCCACCGGCTCCACCAGCTTGCGCACCCCTTCGAGGAACGACGAGCTTCCCTCGAACACCACCTCGTCGCTGGTGCCGTCGAAGAGCGTGGTGAATACAGCCTTCTTCTGCGCCACCAGTCGCGCGATGCGCCCCTCGATGCCTTCTTCGGTCACCAGGTTGTACACGTCGATCGGCAACGTCTGGCCGAGCCGGTAGATGCGGCCGATGCGTTGCTCGAGCACGGCCGGGTTCCACGGGACCTCGATGTTGATGCAGCAACTAGCAGCTCGCTGCAGGTTGAGCCCAACGCCGCCGGCGTCGCTCAAGAAGAGGACGGCCACTTCGGGGTCGTCGTGAAAGTCGACGATGGCAGCCTCGCGCTGCTTCGCCGACTCGGCGCCGGTGAAGAACGCCGCGCGTTTTCCCGCCGCCTCGAGCAGATCGCGCACCGCCCACTCGGAGAGGCGCAGCATGTTGCGCCACTGCGAGAAGATCACGGCCTTGCGGCCTTGCGCCACGACGAGCTCGGACACCAGCTCTCGAAGCGCGGTGAGCTTGGGTGCCTGCAAGCTGGTCAAGAGGTCCGCCGTCGGCTTGCTGCGAATACACCGCGGCCACTCGAGCTCGAAGTTCACCTGCGCCAGACCGTTGCAGAGCATGCGCTGCGTGGTGAGCATCTGCATGAGCCGCAAGAATTCGCTCTGGGTGAGTGGCCGCCGGGCGCCCTTGGCCGAGAGCTCGGCAATCGGCTGGCGCAGATCGTCGTGGGGCATCCGCTGCCCCTCGCTGAAGGCAACCGGCACCACCGTGTCGGTGCGCGCCGGCAGTTGCTCCAGCACTTCTTTCCGAACCCGGCGCACCATGCTCGGCGCCAGGCGCTCCCGCAGCACGTCGAGGTTGCGGGCCCCGCCGATGCCGCGGCTGCCGTCGCCCACGCTCACGCCGTGAAAGGGAACCAGTCGCCACTTGGGCTCGAGGGCCAAGTCGTCCACGAAGTCCATGATCGACGCCAGCTCCTCGAAGCGGTTCTCCATGGGCGTTCCGGTGAGCACCAGCCGAAACCGCGGCCCCAGCGCCTTCACGTAGGCGGCCGATTTGGTCGCCCAGTTCTTGATGCGCTGCGCCTCGTCGAGCACCACCAGGTCGGGGGCGAACGCCTGGAGCTCGGCGAAGTCTCGGAGCAGCTGCTCGTAGCCCACCGCCAGGAACCCTCGCTTGGTGCCCTGATAGAGCTGCGCACGCTCGCTCGGCGAGCCCTCCACCAGCGTGAGCGGCACGTTGGTGGTGGCGTCCCACTCGCGCTTCCACTGGGGCTTGAGCGCGGCTGGCACGATGAGGAGGCCCTTCTTGATGGCGCCGCTGCCGGCGAGGGCGTGGCAGCCGGCAATGGCCTGGGTGGTCTTGCCCAGGCCCATGTCGTCGGCGAGCAGCAAGCGGCCTTGCTCGAGGAAGCGGCGCACGCCCTCTCGTTGGTACGGGTAGAGCTTTCGCTTCAATGTGGAGAGTACACGCATCGCGGTGGCGGTGGCTTCGCGCGAGGCTCCGGCGCGCTCGCTGCGCTCCCGCTCTTCTCGGAGAACGGTCGGTATCGCGGCGTCGGCCTCGACCACGCCGCGCGAGATGGCGCGCTCGAGGTCGCGCAGCAGTGCGGCGCGCAGCCCAGGGTCGCGGAGCTCCTTTGCTCGCGGAGCGCCGTGGTCGAAGTGGGCGCCCAGCGCGAGCGTTCGTCGCGCGTCGAGGGAGAGCCGCGCCAGGCGATCGGCCGGGCCGCGGGTGGGATGCATGGGGTCCCAAGAGAGGCGCGCCTTGGAAGCGCCCGTGCTGGCGGTTGCCCGCGCGCGTTCTAGCTTGCCGCGCGCTTCCAGTGCGTCGAGCACCGCGAGGCCGTGCTTGCAAAGCCCGAGCGAGCTACGTACGAAGTCGGCGCAGCTGCAGCTCGTGCGCAAGGGCGAGACACCGAGAAGCTCGGTCACGTAGGGGCGCGCGCCCTTGTCGGCGGTGGCCGAGCGGGTCGAATAGGTGCCCAGCGTGGCGCCGCCGGGCGGTCGGCTCTCGATGCGGAGCCCATCGCGCTGCGCGAACGCGTAGCGGCGCGCCAGGGCGTCTACCGAGGCCCGCACCATGCGCCAATCGCCGTCCGGGTTCACGCGCGCCAGGTGCTCGGCGAGGCGCGCTGCGTCGATGGCGCCGAACCGCTTCCAGCAAAGCCCAGTTAGGGCCTCCACCGTCTCCCGCTGGGCACCTGCCGTGGGGGCCTTCGAGACATCTTGCGGCGCTGTGTCGAGCATCGCCACCAGCTACCCTAAGGCGCGAGCAGGTCAACGGCCAACCGATCAGGACCTCACTGTTTTCGTCCGCGGCCCAGGATGGCGAGGAGCTGTCCCTGAAATTCGAGATAGTCGTGAACCTCTCCGTCGGCCTCCATACTGCCCAGCGGCAATGCGACGAGGCACTGGCGGAGCCGGCTCTTGTGTGACTCGATCGCCTCGATCGCCGGTGACGTGTCGGTTGCCGGCGCGGTCGTGGCTGCGTCCACTTTCGGTGTCTTCCCCATGGGAGCACATCGACCGTGCGGGAAATATGTTGCTTGTTTTGCCTACACCCGCTTGGATTCGGCCGTGGGCGCAGGGGCAGTATTCGTCGAAGGGACCATCGTGGCTGAACGCTATCGCCTCGATCGCCTTCTGGGCGAGGGAGGCATGGGGGCGGTCTGGTCGGCCAAGCATGTGGTCACACGGAAGCGTGTCGCGATCAAGGCGTTGCACCCGGCGATGTCCAGGGACGACGACATTCGGGGCCGATTCATACGCGAAGCGCGCGCAGCCAGCGCCGTCAACCATCCGAACGTCGTGCAAATCTACGACGTTCTCGAGCACGATGGGCAGCCCATCATCGTGATGGAGCTCCTCCGGGGCGAGTCCCTAGGAACGCGGCTCGAACGCGACATCCGGCTCCCCGTGGTCGACCTGTCCGCGATCTTCGTCCCCGCCATCGACGCCATTCAAGCTGCGCACGATCGAGGGATCGTTCACCGAGATCTGAAGCCGGACAACATCTTCCTCGTCGAGGGCCCGGCGGGCATGGAGGTCCGCGTTCTCGACTTCGGCATCGCCAAGCTCACCGCACTCGAGGGCGACGCTGCGAAGACGGGCAAGATGACCCAAGCTGGTGCCATGCTCGGGACGCCCTACTACATGTCCCCGGAGCAAGCCTGTGGAGACGTGACGCTCGACGAACGCTCGGACATCTGGGCGCTCGGGATCATCTTGTACGAGTGCCTCGCCGGCCATCGCCCCACCGAAGGTCCCACGCTCGGTGCGATTCTGAGGGCGGTGGTTTCCGGTCAGATATCGCCAATTGCCCAGGTCGTGCCGAGCTGCCCGGCGGGTCTCGCCGCAACCATCGGCGCCATGCTCACGGTGGAGCGCAAGGCTCGTTCGATCACCCTCGACACCGTCAAAGCGAGCCTGCTCCAGCCACATGCATTCTTGATCCAACCGCCATCGATTGCGCCGACCCCACTTGCGGTCGCGCTCGCAGAGACCCATTCGCCTTCCGCACCAGCGCCCACCCCCGCCCCGAGCGCTCAAGCGATGTCGATTCACATCCCCGTCCGCTCTTCGCGAGGCCTGGTGGCCGCGGGCGTCGGTGCGCTTGCGCTGGTGGCCTTGAGCGCGACGTGGGTGTCGGTGCGGGGCGAACCAGCGAGCCTCGGCGGTGACACCTCGCGGACCGGAGACTTGGTGCTCCGGTCCACGCGTGTTGCGCCGCCACTACCAGTGCTCTCGAGCTCGTCGGGCCCTGGCGTGGTGCCCACCCGCTCAGCGCCTTCGGCGCGCCCTCAGCCATCCGTCACGGCGGCGCCCAAGCCCGTTCCCTCCGGGGCACCCGCCGTCACCGGGGCGAATGGGCTTGCAACTTCCGTCCCGAACTTCAATCATTAGCCATCCTTTTTGGGGGTGCGTATGTGGAGACCTCTGGCTTCGATCTTCGGCCCTCGCGAGCGCGCGGCCTTCCTCGCGATTCTCGCAGCGCTTTTGGTGTCGGCCTTCGGTTCCCGGCAAGCGAATGCTGCGGAACCCGATCACGCGCAGCTGGCGAGAGAGGCGTACGTGCGCGGTAGCGAGCTCGCGAAGGAGGAAAAGTGGGGTGAGGCGCTCGCCGCCTTCGAGCGCTCCAACGAGAATCGCTCCCATGCGCTCACGCTCTACAATCTCGGTGTGTGCGAGCGCGTTCTCGGGCTCGCCACCCGGGCACGGGCGCGGTTTCGCGATACTCTCCAACGCGCGACGGAGCATTCGGACGAGCTGCCCGCGGCCCTTGCGGAGAGCGTGAAGGGATACCTCACGGAGTATGCGCGCACGCTTCCGCAGGTAACCCTCACCGTCGCGCCGGTGGACGCGGCTATTGCCATCGACGGTCGGCCCCTCCGGACCATTGCAACGACGCCTTCCGTCGTGCTGGAAGCCAATACGATGCCGGCCGGCGTGGCAGCGCGCCCGCCTGCGGCAACGTTCGTGGTGGAGATGGACCCGGGAAGCCACGTGATCACGTTGGTGCACCAGGGCTTCGCCGACGTTGCCGTGCGACGATCATTTCCCGAGGGCTACCGAGGCGCCCTGACGCTGGCGATGGATAGCCTTCCGGCAACCGTGAATGTGGCGTCCAACGTCAATCAGGCCATCGTTCGGGTCAATGGCGTCGATGTCGGAATGGCGCCGGTCGACATCTCCCGTCCGCCAGGGCACTATCGCGTCGACGTGTTTCGTGAGGGCTTCGTGCCCGTGCACAACGAAATGGATTTGCGTCCGGGAGCCGCCTTCCAGTTGCGCGCCAAGCTCGAGGTAGAGCGCGTGCCGCTTTACAAGAAGTGGTGGTTCTGGACCGGTGCAGCCGCCATCGTAGCTACCGGCGTGCTGGTCACGTATGCAGCCACACGCCCCACGCCCGAACCCCCGCCCTACGACGCAGGCTCGACGGGCTGGCTCGCCGGTACGCGGTAGCTACTTTGAGCAGGCGGCGTAGCACCGTTGCAAGTCGCAAAGGGTGGTGTTGGCGTAGGCGGTGATGGCCTCGGGTGAGGCCGCTGCTCTGCACTGCGAAATGCATGAAACGGATCCGTTGCACGCGCCAATACAGGTTGAGTACCTGAAGTAGTCTGCGACGGTTAGGGCTGCCACAAGAGAATCGCCGCACCGCCGCACCTGGCAAGCGGCGCAGGGATCGGTCGCGGCGCCGGACTGACACGGGACAGGACAGAGAATTCCCCGGCATGCTTGGTACGAGCGCCATAGCAGCGCGGGACCGGGATCTGCGGTGTAGCAATCTACGAGGCAGTCTTGCGAGCCCGGTGACGTCTCAGAGCAAGCGACTACGCACTGTCGCACGAGCTCGGCCTCCGGGCTCGCCCTGAACGCATGCCTCGACTCGCAGCACTTGTCCTCGGCGCACTGCCCGCAGGCGTCTTCCTGGGGCGGGCCAGGAGGGCACACCTGGTTCAGCAGAGGGTTGGTGTATGCGTCGGACTCCGGGCACTCTGCCAGGGTATTGCGGGCGTCGGTCAGGCACTCAAGCGCACTGGCGTAGCGCGCCACGCTCACGGTGGAGCTCCGGTCGACGTCCTTGTCGCAATCACAAGGGAGATTCGTGCAGTTTGCAAGGCACGTCAGAGCGCGTCCGCAGGTCGCATCGGCACTGCAATAGGCAAACGGCGTCGCGCAGTGGGTCGCCGTCGCCCGCGCGCATTCGTCGCGAACGAACAGATCGGCGGGGGAGACGGCGTCAATGTTCCCTCCGTCGGCGAGCCGGGCCACTGCCTCCGGAGCGCTCGAGTCGCACGCCAGGGGCGCGAGCAGCATGCTGCCGCAGAAAATGACCAGACCTCCCCAGATAGTTGATCGTCCACCCACGAACCCAAGATACCATGGCCCTGCCGATGCGAGGAGGGAAGTTGCTTGGGTGGGCGGGCCTGATCGCTGCACCGATGTCGTGTGCGTCGACCGACGCGACGCGTCCGCAGCTCGTGGTGGAGGTTGCCACGGATCTGCTCCCGGTCGAGCTGGTTCGGGAGCGCCCTCTGTTCTCCGAGAGCGGCACCGTCGACACGCTCCGGGTCGACCTGGTCGGCAAAGACGGCGTGGTGCGCGAGTTTCGCGAGTTCGCGGTGGGTAGTGGCGCGGCCTGGCCTGTCTCGTTCGGGGTCCCCGACCTTGGGCCGGCCGCTGCGTTGCGATTCCGATTTCGCCTCTTCCGCGGCGCCGATGCCACTGGTGCTCGGCTCGATGGGCTGAGCGTGGTCGAGCCCAATCCCGCTGTCGCTATCGATCGCGTGGTGGACTTGCCGGTCCCCGTGCAGGGCATAGCGCGTGTGCGCATCGGACTCGCCGGGGCGTGCCTCGGGCGTCCTCCGTCTTTCCTTGGGACGGGATCCACGTGCGTCGACGGCGAGCATCTTCAGGCCGCATTCTCCGAAGGGGTGGGTCTGGGCTCCGGAACCGAGCTCGCGATCGGAACTTTCTCGCCCGCGCTGGAACGTCCCTGCGAGGGCGAAGCACCTGCTGGCGCCGTGTGCATACCTGGAGGCCTCATGGTCATGGGCAGCGAAGGCCTTGCCCGATTGGCCGCCCCGAACGTTCAACCCATCCCCCTCCGCACCGTCTCAGTATCCGCGTTCTTCATGGATCGCACCGAATACACCGTAGGCCGATATCTGGCTGCGGTGAGGAGTGGCGGCGCTGTGTCCGTTCCGCCGCTAGCGGGGCCCGATGCGCTGGGGATTCCCTGCACGCTCTCCACTGCAGCGTCCGCCAAGGATCTGCCGCTGAGCTGCGTCACCTCGAAGACCGCCACAGCGCTGTGTGCGCGCGAGGGCGGGCGCTTGCCCAGCGAGGCGGAATGGGAGTTTGCCGCGCAGGGGCGCGGGCAGCGCCGAGTCTTTCCCTGGGGCAATTCCCTGGCTGGGTGCTGTACCGCTGCGCTCGACCAGTTCTTGGTCCCTGGATTCAAACCGACCTGTCCGGTGGCCCCGCTCGGGCCCGTCGCGGGACACGTCGATCCCGAACGATGCGCGGAGGCCGTCGACGTATCCCGCGACGGCGTAGCGGATCTTGGTGGCAGCCTCGGAGAGCTCACCAGCGACACGCTCGTACCGTATGGACACGCGGGCCCTGCTGGCATCGAAGTAGACCCGCGCTCCACAGTGAAGGGACTCGGCGTGCTCCGTGGCGGCGATTTCTCCACCAGTCGTCCCGCGGCGGCCGTCGGGCTTCGCCGGGCCGAGGCAGGGGGCGCCCAGGCCGTGGTGGGGTTCCGCTGCGTGTACGGAGGCGCGGCCCCGTGAGGCATCGAGCTTTCATGCAGGTTGCCGCCTGGTGCCTCGGTGCCGTGACGGCGTGCTCGGGGCGCGTCGACGAACGCGAGCAGTGGCTCGTTCGGGTGCACACGGATTTTCCGGTACCACGGCTCGGGAATCGGCTGCTGGTGGAGGTTCTGGCGGAAGACGGCTCCGCGCTTTGCTCCGATTGCAGTCGGGTGTTCGGTGCGGTCGAAGAGGGGACGTTCCCCCTGTCGTTCGGGGTTCCCCGCTCGGCGCCGCGGGTGCGCCTCCGCATGCGATTGCATCGGACCGCTGCCCTCGACGCTGCGGGCCTACCGCCGGTGCCTTCGACCATCGATCGGGTGGTGGTGCTCGAAGGACTGGGTGTCGGCAAACAGAGCATCGACGTTAACCTGCTGACCGAATGCATCGGTGTCGCGACGGACCTTCCCGCGCGCAAGAGTTGCTCGCGCGGCGCCGAACTCTCCCCCGAGGCGTCACTCTCCGCGCCCGAGGCCCCCGTCGCCAATGGATCGTGGTCGGGTGCGGCACGTGTTCCCTGCGCGGGTGCGGAGCGCGAGGACATGAGCTGCATTCCCGGCGGTGCATTTCTCCTGGGCGAACCATCGGCAGGCCTGCCCCCGGCGCTCGACACTTCGCCGGAGCACCTGGTCCAGATCTCTCCATTTCGACTCGACGTTCGAGAGCTCACGGTGGGGGCCGCGCGTGCCCTCCTCCCGAAGGTGCCGGACATCACGCTCGAAGCGAAGAGTGAAGCGCGCCCGGATTGCACGTACCTTGGCGGTACCGACTCGACGCACGACGGGTTGCCGCTGAACTGCCTCTCGCGCGTGCAGGCCCAGCGCCTCTGCGCCGCTGCGGGAAAGCGGCTGCCAACACAGGCGGAGTGGGAGTACGCCGCCAGCAACACCACCGCAGAGACGCCGTACCCCTGGGGCGCAGCTCCGCCCTCTTGCGCGCGCGCGGCAACCGGGCGTGCCGCACTTTACCTCTACGAGACTGGGATGGATGGCGACTCCAGTTGTCGGCTCGATCGCGGCAATGCTTTGCCAGCAGGCCCTCGCGAGGCTTCGCGCGCGCCGTGCTCGCTGCTGGACGACTGTACCGAGGCGGGGGTGCGCGATCTCGGGGGCAACGTGAAGGAGTGGGTTGCCGACGCGTTTTCTCCGTATGCCCTGGGCTGTTGGGCCAAGCCGGGCGTACTCCTCGACCCTCGTTGCGAAGGGGGAAAGAATCTTACCGTCCGTGGCGCTAGCTGGGTTGACGTCCCATCGGCAGGTCGCTCGACGGCGCGAAACGAGGTAACGGACGACGGCTTCGGCGTGTTGGTCGGTGCGCGGTGCGCCGTGGACGCCCGGTAGCTACTTCCCCTTCACCACGCAGCGGAGGCCCTCCTC
>JABFRG010001223.1 GCA_013141295.1 Polyangiaceae bacterium | reverse complement strand
CGCGGTAACTCGCGGTGGTGCGCGTAGCGGCCCTGGATCTAGGCGAAGCGCGGGTCGGCGTGGCCCTCGCCGACGAGCTCTCCATGTATGCGCATCCGCGCGGCTTCATTCCTGCGAAGCCGCGCGACGCGTTCCTCGCCAAGCTCAAGGAGCTGGTGGCGAGCGAGGGCATCACCCACTGGGTGGTGGGCCTCCCGCTCGACATGCGGGGCGGGGAAGGCGATGCCGCGCGGAAGGTGCGCCTCCTCTCGCAGCAGATCGCCGACGCGACCGGCTGCGAGATCGAGCTTTGGGACGAACGCCTCTCCACGGTGCAGGCCAAGCGGCACCTCGACGCCAGCGACATGAAGAAGCGCAACAAGCGTGCGCACATCGACGAGGCGTCGGCGGTGGTCATTCTCCAGGCATTTCTCGACCGCCCGGCGCGCGTCCCGAGTCGCCGATGAGCTCCAAGAAGCCCCCGCGCCCCAAGCCCGAGAAGAAGCGTACTTCGGATGCGCCGAAGGGCGCCCGCGGCTCTCGCACGCGTCTGTGGGCGGTGGCCATCGTGCTCCTCCTTGCGCTCCTGGGGGGCGCGGTGTTCTTCGGCACCTATGGCCGCGGCGCGCTTCCTGGCTCCGGCGATCTCCGGGCGGTGCAGCTGGCGGGCGACGAGCACGATCTGGAAAAGCTGCAGTCTGCAGGTATCGTCCCGGACTCCGCGCTCTTTCGGCTATGGGCCCGGGTCACCGGCGTCAAGGCCAAGGCCGGGCCCCACTGGCTGCCGGGGAACCTGCCGCCAGCGGAGCTCGCCGCGCGCCTCGAGCGCCGAGGGCAGAAGCAGCGCGTGACCTTCCCGGAGGGGTGGAACCGCTTCGAGATGGGCAAGCGCCTGGAGACGCTCGGCGTGTGCACCAAGGCCGACTTTCTCGCCGCCACCGCGGACAAGGCGCTCCTCGGCGAGCTGCGCATCGAGGGCGAGAGCGCCGAAGGATACCTGTTCCCAGCCACCTACGAGCTCTCGGCCGACGCCGAGCCGGCGGAGGTCGTGCGGCGCCTGAAGAGCGAGTTCGACAAGCGCCTCTCGGCGGTGGAGATGCAGACTGGCAGCGGGCGCCTCGATCTCATCCACTCGCTCTCCTGGGGGACGAAGGAGATCGTCACGCTCGCCTCGATGATCGAGAAGGAGGCGGCGGTGGACGAGGATCGTCCGCTCATCGCCAGCGTGTTCTTGAATCGCCTGCGCGATCCCGCTTTCACCAAGAAGATCCTCCAGTGCGATCCCACCGCCGGCTATGGCTGCAGCCTGGCGCTGGAGACCCACGGAACGGTCCCCGCAGGATGTGCGCGCTTCACCGGGAAGATCACCCACGAGGTCAACGTGGACCCGACGAACCTCTACAGCACGTACACCCACGAGGGTTTGCCACCGGGGCCCATCGCCAACCCCGGCGTGAAGAGCCTCACCGCGGTGCTCGCGCCGGCCAATACCCGCTTCCTCTACTTCGTGGCCAAGGGTGGGGGCCGTCACGCCTTCTCCGAGACCTACGAGGCGCATCACGCCGCGGTCAAAGGCCAAGTCCCCGCACCCTGACGCGCCACGCCGCACCGCGGCAAGGTCGCTCTGCGCGCCACGACGGCGGCGTCGAAAAAGCGGCGGCGAAATCGCGGCGTCGCTTGGGGATTTGCATCGAAAGGCCAATACTTCCGTCTAAAGTACAGGCCGTCGAAGGCTTCTCTCTGCCCGAGGTATGAAATGAAATTCGTTCGATTCCTTCTCGTAATGGTCGCCACCATGGCACTCGCGCTCTCTGCATTCGCGCTCGAGCCGGGCAAGGACGGTTTTTACCACACCGGTAGCGGGGTTCGGACCAAGTCCGTGGCCTTCGTGAACGTGAAGGTCTACGCCATCCGCCACGATATCAAGTGTCAGGTTCCGAAGTCGAAGCAGGCGATCATCGACGCCGACTGCGACAAGCGCTTCTCGTGGCGCATGCTCCGCGACGTCGACCAGGAGAAGATCGCCAACGCCCTCCGCGAAGCCTTCAAGCTCAATGGCTACGGCGACGGCGGCAAGATCGACGCCTTCGTGGCCGCCTTCAAGAGCGAGCTCAAGGAAGGCAACGGCGTCTCCATCAACTACTCCGCCGACAAGAAGACCACGAGCATCTGGGTTCAGGGCGGCGGCAGCGCCACCGTCGCGGGCGCCGACTTCATGAAGGCCGTCTGGAGCATCTGGTTCGGCAAGATCGACCAGTCCTCTTTGTCCGACGCGCTCATGTCCAACCTCTAAGACACGACCCGACACGCATCAGCCCCCGCTGCTCTCCGAGCACGCGGGGGCGATTCGTTTAAGCGCGACACGCCTCGGCATGAGCGAAGCGACCGGCGCGCTCCAACCCTACAACCGGGCGCCGATGAGGATAACGCCCGTAAAGCCGAGGCCGGTACCGGCGCCGGACTTGGCGTAGATGGGGTCGGACTTGAGCGGATCCACGGCGCCCGGAGGCGCAGCCACCGGATCGCGCGAGACGGTGATCATGTCGGCCGAGAAGAGGCCGCCCACCGAGAAGGCACCCAACCGGAGGTTCGCGCCGAAGCCGATGCTGCCCTGGAAGCCGCGCAAGCTCACGTCGCCTGCCGACGCGGAGACCGCGGGGGCCACCGCCGAGGTGTCGAAGTTCGAGAACCAGGCGGGACCGAAGGCGCCCTCGATGAAGATGTCTCCGACCGACGAATGAACGGGGGAGACGCGCACCAGACCGCCGAGGTAGGTGAACGTGTACGGCGAGAGCGGCGCGATGCGCGCGCGTGCGCCGATGCCGATGGGGCCGAGCGTAAGGCCCAGGTTCGCGCCGAGGAGGAACCCCGTCTCGGAGGTCTTCTGGATGCCCAGATCGCGGCTGTAGAAGGCCTTGACGTTCTGGTAGGTGGACCCGATCTCGGCGTCGGCGAAGAAGCCGGGACGGAGCTGCGCCGAAGCGGCGGTGGCGAGGGAGGACGCGAAGAGAAAGGCGGAAAGCGCGGCCAAAGGTCGCATTCTCGTAGGACGAGCGGACCTGTGCCGTCATTCACTTGGAGTGCGCTTTGCGCTTCGCAGCGCTCAGTCGTGGATGCCGCCGGGGACCTTGTTGCGACCCTCGCGTACCCGCGCGTTCCAGGTGTCGGCGGCGCCGCCCGGGACTTCCTGCATGGTGATGCAGCCGGAGACCGGGCACACCAGCTGGCAAAGGTTGCAACCTACACATTCCGGCTCGTCGACCCACGGCACCCGGGGGCCGGCGATCTTGCCGATGGGGAAGGGCGTGGGGGGCGTGGCCTTGCCGTGCGCGTGGGCGTGCGGCGGCCGCGTCTTCTCCTCGTTGCCGGTGAAGATGCACTGGTGCGCGCCGTCGTGGCAGGCGGTCACGCAGAGCTGGCAGCCGATGCACTTCTCGGCGTCGATCTTGGCGATGAGCTTGTAGCCGAGATCGAGATCGCCCCACTCTTGGTAGTTGCCCACGGCCTTGCCGCGGAGCTCGTTCACGCTCTTCATGCCCTTCTCGTCGAGGAAGTTCGAGAGACCCTCGATCATGTCCTCCACGATGCGGTAGCCGTAGTGCATGACCGCGGTGCACACCTGCACGCTGGTGCTGCCGAGGGCGATGAACTCCGCCGCGTCGCGCCAGTTCGAGATGCCGCCGATGCCCGAGATGGGGATCTTGATGCCCTCTTCGCGCGCGAGAGCGGCCAGGAGATGCAGCGCGATGGGCTTCACCGCCGGACCGCAGTAGCCGCCGTTGGTGGAGGCGTTGCCCACGCGGGGCAGGGGCACCATGCGATCGAGGTCCACGCCCACGATGCTCTTGACGGTGTTGATGAGCGAGATGCCGTCGCCGCCGCCGGCCACCGCCGCCAGCCCGGCCTCGACGATGTCGCCGGTGTTGGGGGTGAGCTTCACCAGCACCGGGGTCTTCGCGAACTCCTTGGTCCAGGCAGTGATCTCCGCCAAGAGCTTGGGCTCCTGGCCCACCGAGGAGCCCATGCCGCGCTCGCACATGCCGTGCGGGCAGCCGAAGTTCAGCTCGAGACCGTCGGCGCCGGCGTCCTCGCACTTCTGGATGAGCACGCGCCAGTCTTCCTTGGTCTCGGTCATGAGCGACGCGATGATCACGTGCTTGGGGTAGCGCCGCTTCACCTCGCGGATCTCCCGCAGGTTCACCTCGAGCGGGCGATCGGTGATGAGCTCGATGTTGTTGAGGCCCATCATCTTGTAGGTGCCGAGGTCGACGGCGCCGAAGCGGCTCGTCACGTTGACGATGGGATCACCCAGCGTCTTCCACACCGCGCCGCCCCAGCCGGCGTCGAACGCGCGCATGATCTGCTCGCCGGTGTTGGTGGGCGGCGCCGAGGCGAGCCAGAAGGGGTTCGGGCTCTTGATGCCGCAAAAATCGATGGAAAGGTCTGCCATGTTCAAAAGCCCCAAGCTGCGAGGAGGGTGCGCGCGGCGTTTCGTCCGTCGGCAACCGCGTTGACCACTTCTTTGCCCCCGTTCACACAATCGCCCCCGGTGAAGACCTTGGCGTTGCCGGTGCGTCCGGTCGCCGGGTCTGCCTTCAAGCACCCGCGCGCATCGACCTCCACACCGGGAAACTCGCTGGCGAGGGCCCGGAGCTTCGACTGGCCGATGGCCACCGCGGCGAGGTCGCAGGGGATCTCGTACTCGGTGCCGGGGATGTTCTTGCCGCCCTCGGTGCGCGCCACGCGAATGGCGGTGAGCTCACCCTGCGCGCTGCGTACGAAGCCCACCGGCTGCGCCGACTCCACGAGCTGCACGCCTTCCACGCGCGCGCCCTCCATCTCGTGGGCGTAGCCGCTCATCTCCTTGGCCGACCGGCGGTACACCATGGTGACCGAGGCGGCGCCCAGCAGCGCGCACTCGCGGGCGACGTCGATGGCGGTGTTGCCGCCGCCCACCACCACCACGTGGCCGAGCTTCTCGCCCTGCTTCTTGTGGAGCTTCATCTCCTCGATCCAGGCGGTGGCACCTACCACGCCGGGGCCGTCCTCGCCGGGCACGCCCAGCTTGGTGTCCTCGCCAAGACCCACGCCGATGAACACGGCATCGTAGGCGTCGAGGAGCTTCTGCCCGGTGAGGTGATCCTTGCCCACCTCCACGCCGGTCTCGATCTTGACGCCGAAGCTCTGCACCCACTCGACCTCGTGGAGCGCGTCTTGGGCGTGGAGCTTGTAGGGCGCGATGCCGGTGGTGTTGAGGCCGCCGGCCACCGCGCGCTTCTCGAAGATGATGGCTTCCACGCCCTCGAGCGCCAGGTAGCCGGCGCAGGCGAGGGAAGCCGGGCCGGCGCCGATGAGCGCGACCTTCTTGTCCTTCCGCGCCTTGGGCGTGAACAGCGCTTTTTCCTCGGGCTTGGTGGCCTTCTCGGTGGCGTAGCGCTGGAGGCGGCCGATGGGGATCGGATCACGCCCCCAGCCGGTGTACACGCAGTCGCCCACGCACAGCTCTTCCACCGGGCACACCCGCGAGCACGAGTAGCCGAGCAGGTTCTGGTCGAAGATGGTCTTGGCGCTGCCGCGGACGTTCCCCGACGCGATCTTCTTGATGAAGGTCGGGATGTCGATCTCGGTGGGGCAGGCCTTGATGCAGGGAGCATCTGCACAATACAGGCATCGCTCGGCCTCGGCGCGGGCCTCGGATTCGCTGAAGGTGGGCTTCTTGTCGTCGAGGGCGTTTTCGAGTCGGTCTTGGGGGAGTGCCATTCCGGTTTCCTGTTTCACGAGGCAAAGGTGGCGAGGGCGTCGCCGAGGATGCGGAGCGCTTCGTCGATGTCGACCTTCTTCACGTTGAGGGCCGGCGAGATGCGCGTGACGTTGTTGTACAGACCGCCGCGTCCGATGAGGAGGCCGCGCTTCTTGGTCTCCTCGAACAGCTTGGTGACCTTCTCGGGCGCCGGGGTGCGGTCGCCTTCGGTCTCGTCGGCCACGAACTCCAGGGCCTGCATGAGGCCCTTGCCGCGCACCTCGCCGATGGACTTGGGAAAGCGCTTCTTCAGGGCCTCGAGGCCCTCCCGGAGGTGCTTGCCCATGACCGCGGCGTTCTCCACCAGGTGCTCTTCTTCGATGGTCTCGAGCACCGCCAGGGCCGCCACGTTGGAGAGCGGGTTCCCGCCGAAGGTGGAGATGTTGCCGCCCTTCCAGCTGTCGGCGATGGCCGCGGTAGCGAGCACGCCGCCCAGCGGGAGGCCGTTGGCGATGCCCTTGGCCATGGTCATGATGTCGGGCTCGACGCCGTGGTGCTCGATGCCCCACATCTTGCCGCCGGTGCGGCCGAAGCCGGTCTGCACCTCGTCGGCGATGAACACGCCGCCGTACTTGCGGATGATCTCCACGGCCACCTTGAAGTAGCCCTCGGGGGCGTCGATGAAGCCGCCCACGCCCTGGATGGGCTCCGCCAGGAACCCGGCGATCTGCCCGGTGGTGGTGGTCTGGATCAGCTCCTCGATGTCCCGCGCGCACTTCACGTCGCAGCTCGGATAGGTGAGCCCCATCGGGCAGCGGTAGCAGTAGGGGCTCGGCGCGTGCTTGATGGCGGCGATCTGCGTGGGCACCGCGCGATACTTGGAGTGGGCGGTGAGCGACTGCGCGAGCATCGACCGCCCGGAGTAGCCATGGCGGAGGGCGATGATCTCCTGGCGGCCGGTGGCGATCTGCGCCAGCGCCACCGCGGTCTCGTCGGCCTCGGTGCCGCTCGCCACGAAGAAGGCCTTCTCGAGCTTGCCCGGCGCGACCTTCACCAGCTTTTCCGCCAGCTCCACGATGCTCGCGGTGGGGTACAGCGTCGAGACGTGACCGAGGCGGTCGATCTGCGCCTTCAGTGCGGCGTTCACCTTCGGGTGCGCCTGCCCCAGCGAGACGGTGAGGATGCCGCCGAAGAAGTCGAGGTACTTCTTGCCGTCGACGTCCGTGAGGCGCGAGCCCTCGCCCTGATCGAGGCACACGCTCTCGGCGTAGTAGTTCGCCACGCTGGGGAACAGGTACTTCGCGTGCTTCTCGCGAATCTCTCGGCTCTTGTCGCTCATGGGTGCTCTGGGGGTGCGAAGGGGTACAAAACGCAAAAGGCACCGGTGTGCGGGAGCACCGGTGCCACGGAGAACGTGCGGAGGGGTGATGCAGGCAGCGTGCGTGAAGGAACCTTGGTCTCAGGAGCCTCGAGTATGGACGTCGCCTCCGGCATTTCGAAGGCGACAAGTCTTTCCACACCCCGCGCCAGAATCAAGGACTCCGTGGGATTTCCAACCGTTCAATGGTTGTGACGCAGGAACCGAGCGCGTACGGCGCGGCGCGTCGAAAGGGGCCACACGGCGAAGCGATAGCGTGTGTTCGAGACCAGGCCGTTGCGCCCCTGGAGCCACGAAGCGACCTGACGACGGAGCGAGGCCTTCATGCGGCATCCGGTCCACACCGCGTGGATGTGCGGCGCCTCGCGGCTCGGCCAGCCGTCGTGACCGGGTTGGCGATACCAACCGGCGAAGCCCACCTTGCCGAGGTTCAGGATGAGCGTCCGGATGCGCCGGGTAGAGAGGCCGCGGACGCTGATGTCCACCGCCGCGCCATAGGCGCGCCCGTTCACGAAGCCGTCGCGTGCGTGGGTGCCCTTCGAGGCCGGAGCGTTGCCGATGGTCTGCACGATGCGAGACGCGGGCACCTTGAGCGAGCGGAGCGCGTCGGAAGCGCCAGGGTGGAGGCCGGCCTTGAGGAGCGGCTTGCGTGCGGCGAGCGCGTCGGCGGTGTCCACCACCGTGTCTTCTGCGTCCACGCCCTCCGCGCTCTCGCTCAGCGGGAGACCGGCGGCCAGGTCGACGCCGTCGTCGGCGAGCTCCGCGTCGGTCGGGTCGTCGGTATCGGCCAGATCCGGAACGTCCTCGACGTCGGTTGGCTCGACGAAGGCTTCGTGCTCGTCCGGCGCCTCATCCGCGGGCGGCGCGGCGGCATCGGAGCAGGCCAGAAAGAGGGGAACGATCACCAGACCAAGGAGGGGATTCCATCGCATGGGGCGCCGGAGTGCACGCCGAGTGCCAGCGGAGGAATTGCGAAAGAGCGCTGGGTTTCGTGAGGATTTTTCGACTGCGTCCGGGGCGTGCTCGCGGTCATCGGCGCGCGACTCGCGGCTCGTCGCGGCGAACCTCGCGCCTCGCCGCCGTGAGGGCCTCTGCCATCAGGGCCACCGACGTCACGTGCATCATGCATACAAAAAGCGCGGAGCGCGCGGCGCTGGGCTCGCGCGCTCCGGAAGGACGTCCGACGCGTCAGTTCGCTTTGCCGGTGGCGATCTGCCACGACTTGCGATCGCTCACGCCCTTCCACCATTTCGCCACCGCCGGGTGCGCGTCGATGATGTCGCCGTTCTTGCAGGCGTAGAGGTACTCGATGTACGGCATGTAACAGATGTCGGCGAGGGTGAACTCGCTGCCCGCGATGAACGGGTTCTTCTGGAGCTGCTTCTCCATGATGCCCAAGGTCGTCTCGAGCGCCTTGCGGCCCTCCTCGATCTTGGCGGTGTTCACCGGCAGGCCGCGCATCGGCTCGAGGAGCGCGCCGTAGATGATCTTCATGGCGTGGGGGGTGAAGTTCGCGGACTCCACGCTGATCCACTGCTCCACCGTGGCGGCGGCCTTGGCATCGGTGGGCACCAGGCGCGTGCCGGGAAGCTGCTGGTCGACGTAGCGGCACATGGCGCGCGACTCGAAGAGCGCGAAGCCGTTGTCCTCGAGCGCGGGCACCTGGCCGAAGGGCTGGCGGGAGAGATGCGGCTCTTGCTTCTGCTCTCCGTTGAGCTCCACCGTCACGAACTCGGGCTTCACGCCCTTCTCCGCGAAGACGGTGAGGACCTTGCGCGTACACGTGCTCATCGGGTTGCCGTAAATCTTCATCGTGACCTCCAGAAATTGAGGGCGGAGTGTTCCACGATGCGCGCCCTTCGGAAAGGCCGAAGGTGCGTCAGACGTTCCGCGTCATTCGGTGCGGGTGTCGACCGGTCGCCCGGGGCGGCACTCCGGATACACGAGCCACATGAGGCCCAGGTACACAATCGCGGCCCCGAAGAGCCCGACGAACCACGCGTAGTCGTACACGACGCGGAAGGTCTTCACGAAGGCTCCCACCCAGGCGAGCGCGCAGCCCACCACCGTGGCGCCCACCGCGATGAAGTTGGTGCCCAGCGGCGAGTTGTACCCGTAGCGCCCGTTTCGCTCGTAGAGGTGCGGGACGAACAGGAACCCGCGGCGGAGGACCCAGTAGTCGGCGATGAGCACGCCGGCGATGGCGCCCAAGCCGCCCGAGTAGCCCACCAGCCAGGTGAAGATGTAGCCGCTGGGGTCGGCCAGGAGCTTCCACGGCTTCATGAAGATGGCGATGACGCCGGTGATGAGCCCGCCGGTACGGAACGAGATGTACTTGGGGGCGATGTTGGCAAAATCGTTGGCCGGGGAGACCACGTTGGCGGCGATGTTGACGCCGATGGTGGCCACCACCACGGTGAACATCGCGATGGCCACGATGATGCGCGACTTGAAGCGCCCCACCAGCTGCACCGGATCCCAGATGGGCTCGCCGTAGATCTCACTGGACGCGCTGGTGATGAGCACGCCCATGGCGGAGAAGAGGGTCATGGTGGTGGGGAGCGCCACGACTTGGCCCAGCGTCTGCTCCTTCTGCGAGCGCCCGTAGCGGGTGAAGTCCGGCATGTTGAGCGAGAGCGTGGCCCAGAAGCCGATCATCGCCGTCACGCTCGGCACGAACACCGGCCAGAAGGTGTCGAAGGTGGGGAACTTGCCGGGGTCGGTCATGAGCTTGCCCAGGCCCTTGGCCCGGACCACCGCCCACACCACCAGGAGCGCCGTCATCACCAGCACGTAGGGCGCGGCCCAGTTCTCCACCTTCCGCAGCAGCTCCATGCCCCGGTAGACGATGAGAATGTTGATGCCCCAGAAGAGCGCGAAGCTCAGCCACTCGGTGGGGAAGTGCCCGAACACCTGTGGCCCCAGCAAGGTGGGCCAGGCGGGAAAGAGCGAGCCGAAGAAGGTGTGCAGCGCCTCGCCGCCGATCCAGCAGTTGATGCCGAACCACCCGCACGCCACGAGGGCGCGCATGAGCGCCGGGACGTTGGCGCCGAACACGCCGTACGAAGCGCGGGCGAACACCGGGAAGGGGATGCCGTAGCGGGTTCCCGGGTGCGAGTTGAGGAGAATGGGCACGAGCACGATGCAGTTGCCCACCAGGATGGTGACGAGCGCCTGCCACCAGTTCATGCCGGTGCCGATGAGGCCCGACGCGAGCATGTAGGTGGGAATGCAGTGGGCCATGGACACCCACAGCGCCGCGTAGCTGTAGGTCGTCCAGGTGCGCTTGCTGGCCGGCGTGGGCGCCAGATCTTCGCTGTAGAGCGCGCCGTCCTTGGGCGTCGCTTCGTCTTCGCGTCCGGGAACGCGGTACGGGGTCGCGGGTTCCGACATGCGCGCTACCGCCGCTTTCGGAACATCGACGCGAACGAGAGCCAGGCCCAGCGAAGGCGGGTGCCCACGCGGTCGAGGCCGACCTTGAGGGCGCCCCGTTGCGAAGCGTTGCGGCGGGCCAGGTGCGTCGGACGGGCCGACGGGTGCACGCCGAAGAGCGAGTAGAGGTCGATGAGATCCTGCACCAGCTCGCTGGCGCCCCGGGTCTCGAGATCGTGCGCCTGGCAGTAGCTGTCGGGCTTGTTGCGAATCATGCACTTTGCAACGATGAGCAACACGTTGGGGTCGATGAGCTCGCCGTTGCCGTCGAGGTAGTGCTTGTAGGAGAAGAAGCGATCGGCCGGCGCCACCTCGGTGCCGTCCTGCTTGGGCGCGCGCAGCGAGTTGATGACGCTGTACTCGTGTCGCAGGTAGGCATCGATGGTGTTGTTCTCGTCGGCCCGCTCGTACTCCACGAACTTGTGGAAGGCGTCGTACAGGGTCTTGGGGTTGGCGTAGGCCCCGGAGATCAAATAGTAGAGCAGCGCGCCCAGCGAGTAGATGTCGGCGGGGCGGCCCACGCTCTTCTGGATGCGAGCGCGGACGTTGGTTTCGGTGACGTCGCGGTAGGGGCGGCCCAGCACCAGGCGCTTGCGCGCGCGGTCGGCGTACAGAATCGGGTACTGCTCGCCGCGGTTGAACAGCGAGAAGGAGTCGTTCTTCGCTATCTGGATATAGAAGTCCTCGAAGTACTCCACCTCGGGAACGCCTTGCTGCACGTTCACCAGGAGCTCGATGATGTTGGTCTCTTGCTCCGGGCTCTGGAAGAACAGGGTGCCCGGAACGGCGTTGCGCATCTGCGTCATGCCGAAGTTCACTTCGTCGTCGTGGAGCTTGGCCACGTTGAAGTCGGCGAGGCGCACTTGCAGGGTCGAGCCACGGAGGTTCGGATCGGGCAGGCCGATGAGGATGTTCGCCGGCTTGATGTCGCGGTGGCAGACGTTCTTGCTCAGGTGCGCGTGCTCCACGGCGGAGGCCACCGGGATCATGTAGTCGAGCACCCGGAACACGCGCTCGGTCATGGGCGCCGCCAGGAGATCGTCCTTGTGGTGCTTGTTGCGCGAGCCCTTCAGGCGCTCCTCCAGCGACATCTCCAGCCGCTCGAGGATCATGAACTCCGGGTCCACCTTGTCGCGGATGATCGCGGGGATGAAGGCCGGGTCCTCACCCTCGCCGGAGGCGAAGAGCTGCACGATGTTCGGGTGGCCCTGCACCCGCTCGAGGAGCTCCTTCTCCATCTGGAAGCGCATGAGGTCTTCTTCGCTCACGCCCTTCTGGACGATCTTGATGACCACCTCGCGACGGAAGTTGGTCTTCGACTCGAGCCACTGCTCCTCGCCGAGGTAGGCCTTGGCGAAGCGCCCGGAGCCCAGCTCCACCGGCATGCCGCGGGCGTCGAGGGCGAAGGTGTAGACGTGGGTGCGTCGCACGTGGGCCAGGGCCGCGTGCGCCCGCGCGACGTTGTC